>JBOFFD010000677.1:0-2019 GCA_051648425.1 Planctomycetia bacterium | reverse complement strand
AGCGGAAGGTGTTGTAGCGCGTATCTTCGGGGTCGGCGCCGTCGGGCAGGTCCATCACTTCGACGGCGTTGGCGAAGCCGAGCGGCTTGAAGCCCTCGTTCCAGGCCAAAATCCCTTCCTTGACGTACGGCCGCCAACGGAACGGCACGGTCTCTTCCAGGTAGAAGCGGATCGGCTTCTTCGGCGGCGACGGATCGGCCGAGGCGTCGGCCTTTTCAAGGTGCCAACGGTTCACGTACCGCGTGAAGGCGGTGGTGTCGGTCTCCTTGGTGTAATCCTTCACCGCGGTGACGAAGTACCCGACGCGCTTGTCGGCCAGCCGCGGCCGGTAGCCGGTGTTCACCAATTTGCTGATGCTGTAATGCACGCCGAGCTGAACCGAACGAGCGTCGGGGACGGTGTCGGACTCGCCGGCGCGGGGCGAGCCGTAGACGGCCTCGACGTCGACTTCCAGGTTCTGGGGGAAGATCTTGATTTCGTGGTAGGTGCTGCGGTTGCGGTCGAAGAAGTAACCGCCACCCAAAGCGCCGCTGACGCCCTGCGACAAAGCGGCGAAGTCGGAAAGGCAGATCGCCGACAGGTCGACCAACACGCCGCCGCGCGGCGAGAGGGTGGCGATCGGCAGGGCGGCGAGCACGGAATCGGTGTAGCTGTTCTTGACGGCGCGCTCGGCGGGCGAACCGGCGGCGGCGCGGAACCGAACGTTTTTCTGAATGAGCAGCACTCGGTCGTCGACCCGGCGGAAGTTCAAAATGAATTCGTTGAGAGTGAAGCCGCCGAGCAGGAACGATTGGCCGATGCCGCGGGAAAGAGACAGCGCGAAAAGGTAGTCCTCGCCGAAGGCGTTGCCGGGCAGTTCGATCAGCAGCGTCTCTTTGTTGCGGTAGACTTTGAAGACGCCGTCCAAAACGTCGGCGCCTTCGGTCACCTTGGCGAACTCGGGGAACTTCGACTCGGCCGCCCGGACCGAATCCGCCGAACACCAGGCGAGGACGGCGGCAACGCCGGCGGCCAGTACCATTCGTTCCATGCTGCTGTACCTTGAGGAGTGATTTCGCACGAGGCCGCACGGTCCGATTCTTCCGACCCGTCGACCAGCCTTCTCTACTTTAGCAATACGGGGGGGGCGCTGGTAAAGATGGAAATTACAGGTTCCCGAAAGAGGAACGGTCGAAGCGGGTCGCTTCAAGCCGATTGAATTGTTTGCACCGAAGGCGACGGCCGTGTTGCAAGTTCGACGCAAGGGCGAGATAGCAATGGGATTCGATGGAAAAGTCGCGCTCGTGACCGGCGCGGCGCGGGGAATTGGGGCGGCGACGGCGGTTGCTTTGGCGCGGGCGGGAGCCGACGTGGCGCTGAACGACCTGCTGGACGTCGGCGAAACGGCCGCCGCCGTCGCCGCGGTCGGGCACCGCTCGCTGACGGTACTTGGCGACGTCTCCCAAGAGTCCATCGTTCTGTCGATGGTGGAGAAGTCGGTCGAGTATTTCGGTCGAATCGACGTCGTGGTCGCCAACGCGGCGTTCAGCGAGCGCGGGCCGTTTCTAGAACTGACCGACGAACAATACCGCCGAACGATCGACGTGACGATGTACGGCCCGACTTACTGCGTTCGCGCGGGCGCCGCCGCCATGATCAGGGCGGGGCGAGGCGGTTCGATCGTCGTCGTCGGTTCGCCGCACGCCGTTGTGGCGGTGCCGAAATCGATGCCGTACAACATGGCGAAGGCGGCCGTCGACCACATGGCCCGAACGGCCGCCGCCGAGCTGCTGCCGCACCGCGTCCGCGTCAACATCGTTCATCCCGGCTGGGTCGACACCCCCGGCGAACGAAAGTTCTACTCCGACGCCGCCATCGCGGAAAAAGGCGCGCAACTTCCCTGGGGTCGGCTGGCGCGCCCGGACGAGATCGCCCGCGCCATACTTTTCCTTGCCGACGATGCGTCCGAATATATTACCGGAACGACTTTGACGATCGACGGCGGATTGCAATTGCCGCGGTCCTAGCGTATCGTGATAG
>JBOFFD010000676.1:0-1579 GCA_051648425.1 Planctomycetia bacterium | reverse complement strand
CCGCCGCCTTCGGTCCGCAGATGGTCCAGTTGTCGAGCATGCAGAAGACCGCGTCGGTCCTCATGCACGCCTTCCACCGCCTTGGTCTTGCGAACGAAGTCCTGTTCGTGGACACCGGCTTTCATTTCCACGAGACGCTCCGCCTGCGCGACGAATTTATGCGGCGGTATCGGTTGAACGTCGTGACGCTGTACCCGGTGCTCACGCCGGTGCAACAGGAAGAAAAGTACGAGCGCAAGTTGCACCTGTACGTCGACGGCAAGGACCAGTGCTGTCTGGAACGGAAGGAGATTCCGTTCAAGGACCATATGATGAAGTTCAGCCGGCCGTTGGTCGTCAACGGCTTGCGGGCGGCGGAAGGCGGCCGAAGGGAAGGGGTGTCGGCGCTGCAACGCGACGGCCGGATCAACGGGTATACGCTCCACCCGTTGTTCGACTGGACCGACCGCGACGTCGAAAACTATCTGTCCGAGCACGAGGTTCCCGTGCATCCGCTGCACGCGCAATCGTATCCTAGCATCGGCTGCGCCTGCTGCACCACGCCGGTTCAAGTCGGCGAAGATCCGCGGGCGGGCCGGTGGCGCCATTTGCGCGCCGAAGGCGACGTCACGCCGATGTACTGCGGCATCAACTTCACCGACGGCAGCGGCATCTAGCGGCGACGAGCGGCATTTGCGTTGGGTTGCTGCGGCGACCCGTAGGACGGACTTTAGTCCGTCCGAGTAAGATCGTTGGGTCGAGTCTTACCAGCACGGGAACTAAGACGTTCGATCGCCTTCTTACGGACGGACGGAAGTCCGTCCTGCAACGGCTGTCGATTCTTCCCGATGCGACAGGCGATCAGCGAAGTCGGCGTCGTCGAGCGACGGGGCCGGGGCGGACGGTGGACGGCGGCTCGCCGCCGAGAAATCGAGGCGCGCGTCATGACCGACAAGCGGCGACGTCCCGACGGATCCGACGACTCGGAACCGGACGACGACGACGGTTCCTCGCCCGACGCCGAAGCGGCGTTGGCGGAAGAATGCCTTTACGCCGACGACTTGGCCGGCGCCGTCGAACACCTGTCGGCGGCGCTGGCCTTGGAACCGCTGCACCGGTCGTCGCTGCGCTTTCTCGAACAAGTCGGCCGATCCGCCGACGCCCCGCTCGCACTGGCTCCGTTGGCCCCGGAAGGCGAAGCCACGTTCGTCGGCGTGGTCGCGGTCCGCGCCTACTTCCTCTTCAAGCAGGGCAGCGTCGCCGAGGGGGTGTCGCTCTTGTTGCAGGCCGATTTGGCGAAGCCGCAAATCGGCTTCTTCGACTGGCTTGACGACTGGTTCGACCCCGCCGGCGAAAGCCCGGCGGTCGGTCGGGTGCCGACCGCCACCGCCGCCCTCTACGGCAGTCTGGTGCATCAACGGTTCGGCGGCGACGTGGTCGACGACGCCGCCGGCTGCGTACTGCTTGACCGCGTCGTTCGGTTGGTCGACCTCGTGGCGCCCGACCCCGACGTCGACCCGATGGTGCGGTTCGTCCAGGTGCTGGCGCTGCGCAAGCTCCGCCGCTTCGACGAAGCGATTTCCGCCGGCCGTCGCGGCTA
>JBOFFD010000675.1:0-1830 GCA_051648425.1 Planctomycetia bacterium | reverse complement strand
CGGGGCTGGCGGAAATGGCCGACGGCGGGGTGATATCAAGACCGAAGTTCGGCGCCTCCAAGCGGAACCTCGGCATCGGGGGCAGGGCGATCGGCGGCGCGGTTGGAAACCCTTGGCCGAGGGTCGCCGTCAGTTCCTTCTCCTTGCCGTCGCGGACGATCGTCAATTCGACCTTCTCGCCCGGCTTCGCCTTGGCGAGTGCTTGGCCGAGAGCCGAAAAAACCGCGATCTTTTTGTCGTTTAGTTCGACGATCACGTCACCGGTCTTCAGACCGGCCTGTTCCGCCGGGCTTCCCGGCAGGACGACCGTCACCGCCGCCCCTTGCTTGGTCACCTTGTCGTCGCCGTCGGCCGATTTGGCGTCGGTTCCCAGGATCCCCAGGAAACCGAGCGGCCGTGTTTCGATCAGAAACGGCACGGTTCTCGCCGACCGGTCGGCGTCGTCGCCGGCATGGACGACCACGGGTGTGGACGTCATGGCGGCGGCCGCCACGCAGAAACTCAAGGCGGTTTGAACGGGATTTTGCACGCGCATCGATTCTCCTCCCATGAGACGCGAGACGTGAAACGAAGGAGACGGACGAAACCGTCCGTCTGAACGTGGAAACTCAAGGTCGGCCGAGGACGAATCGGCCGCGATGTTCGCCGTCCTCGCGAAGCCAATCGATAGTGATCGGTTCGCCGCGCGGCGGGCGCTGGATGACTTCGCCGAGGTCGGCCGGCTTTAAAACCGGAACGCCGCCCACCGCCACAATGACGTCGCCGGCGCGAAGGCCGAGCCGGGCGGCCGGCGAGTCGGGAATGACGTAGGCGACCGCCGCGCCGAACGGTTGCAGTAGTTTCATGGTTTTCGCGAGTTCCAGGTCGACGCGGTGGACGACGACGCCGAAGAGGGGGGCGCCGCGGCGGGTCGCGTCGGCCACGACGATCGACGACGGATCGTCGACGCGGTCGGCGTCGACGACCTGCACGACTTGGCCGGCGTCGACGCCGCGGGCTTCGGCCGCGGGCCGCCGTTCGGCGCCGTCGAAGTAAAGCGTCGCGCCGACGAGTGCGACGCAGGCCGCCGCCAACTGCACGGTCGAAACGTAGCGGAAGACGCCGCGCCGCGTGAGCGGCGTTCGGTGAAGCGGCGGGGCGTCGGGAAGTTTTCGGGCAACCGCCGCCCACAGCGACGGTCGGTCGTCGGTCGGGCAGGGGGCCTCGCCGGCGGCGCGAAGCCGTTCGTAGGTTTCGTGGAAGGCGTCGACTTCCTTCCGACAGGTCGGACAGGCGTCGGCGGCTTCGTCCACCCGCGCGCTTTCGTCGGGAGTCAACCCGTCGCCGTCGCGCAGCGGAATGAGCGGGCGTACGTCGTCGTACCAGCGCGAGGCGCCGGGTGTCGGCCGCCCTTGGGATTCGTTCGTGTTCATGGTCGTGGCCGGCTCCGCCGCTCCCAAAGCTCTCGAAACATTTCCCGCGCTTTCAACAGGCGCCATCGCACCGTCGGTTCCCGTCGCCCCACCATCGCCGCCACTTCCGAAGAATCAAATCCTTCGAGGTCGCGCAACAGTAGGACGGAGCGGTACGCCTCCGGCAGTTGATCGAGAACGTGACGGACTTCCTGCGACAAATCCTCTTTCAGTCTCGGGTCGGCGTCGGGCAGGTCGAACTGCTTTTCGCCAGTGGTCATTTCATTCAGACTAAGATGGCGCCGCTTGCGATGGCGCCGCATCCAATCGATCGCGCCGTTGACGCCGATCTGAAACAACCACGGTCCGAACCGCTTGGTTGAATCGAACTGTTCCAGTCGGCTGTATGCTTTCAAGAAAGCATCCTGCGCCAGATCCT
>JBOFFD010000674.1:0-6071 GCA_051648425.1 Planctomycetia bacterium | reverse complement strand
CAGCGTGCCCGACCGGAAGGCGGCGAGGAACCCGGCGTCAAGCACGGGGGCGGAAGTCGGCGGAAACGGCGGTGTCGGCATGTCCGTGTGATACGAGATCACTCCAAATGCGCAAGTGAGCGTTCAGCGGGCTGAAGGGTTACTATTGAAGAAACGGCGAGAGGAAGAAGAAGCGCGACGGGCGGCGGAGAAAGTGGAACTCGCGAAATTGCAGGTGCTTATGGCGAAGGACGAACAACTTCGCGAAGCGGTGAAATTGCTGCAACTCAAGAGGTAATTTTGGAACGGCGGTCGTTCGCCGATGATCGTTTAAGAAACGGTCGACGTCGGTCGGCCATCCAGATTCGGGAAGCGGCCGGCGCGTCGCCGCATGGGGCGGCGCCAAGACCGGTCGTTTCAAGCGACGACGCCGCGCCTGCCGTCGACAAGGTGGTTTGACCAAAATGGCCACACGGACCTATTCCCGCGAGGAGCCGAGTTGGAACGGCCGAATCGTCGACGACCGCTACGTCGTCGTTCGACTGTTGGGCGAAGGCGGCTTCGGCAAGGTCTATCTCGCCGAAGACAAGCGTCTGATGAACCGGCGAGTCGTTCTGAAGGTGCCCAGTTCGTCGATCGCGTCGGACCCGGAATGGGCCGCCCGATTCCGCCGTGAAATCGAATCGCTGATCCACCTGACGCACTCGGCCGTGGTTGGGATTCTCGACGTCGCCACCGTCGACGACTTGCCCGCCGCCGTTTTGACCTACATGGGCGGCGGCAGTCTCGAGGACGTTCTCGACCAGGCTCGGACTGCCCGAAAGCCTCCCGAGATCGGTGTCGGTCAATGGGCGCCGCGCATCGCCGAGGCGCTCGACTTCGTCCATTCCCGCGGTTACATCCACCGCGACGTCAAGCCCGGCAACATTCTTTTCGACGAGCACCGCCACGCCTTTTTGAGCGACTTCGGCATCAGCAAAGCCGCCGCTCAAGACGAAAAGACCCGTTCCGCCCGGCTCACCGGCGAAGACAAGGTGATTGGCACGCTCGAATACATGGCCTTGGAGTTGATTGTCGGCCAAGCGGTCGACGGGCGGATCGACCAATACGCCTTGGCGGCGACGGTCTACGAGGCGCTCACCGGCCGCTTGCCCTATGAGGTCGCCAACATCGCGTCGCTGGCGATGGCGTTCAGGGACGGCCCGCCGCCGCCGTTGTCAAAATGGGGCAATTTTTCCGACGCGCTGTCCGACGCGGTCCTGCGCGGGCTGGCGAAGAACCGTGACGACCGCTACGCCTCATGCGCCGAGTTCGCCCAGGCGGTGACGGCCGCGCTGCCGACGAGCCGCGTGGGCGAGTTCCAGTCGACCTCGAAGCCTGGCGAGACCAAGACCGAGGGCCGTCGCGCTTGGACCGGCGGCGACGCGCCAACGATCGATGAGGTCGCGCGGGCCGAGACCGAGTCCATCGCGCGCCCCACTCAGGGTACGAAGGCGCGAACGGGCCGGTCGCCGTTGATCACTCCGCCGGACTTGGAGCCATCGATCTTCCAACCGCCGGAGAGACCACCGGTCGCCGAACCGACGGTCGACGAAACGGCGGTCGCCGCGCCGTCGATGCTGTTGATCGGCGGCGGAGTGGGCGTCGCGCTGGCGGCGACGGTCGGGGCGCTTCTATTCTTCGGACCGACGGGCAAGCCGACCCCGTCGCGAAAGCCGGCGGCGGTCGTCGAAAAGTCGGCGCTAGCCGCCGTCGCCGAGCTTTCCCCGCGACTGGACGCCCTGGAAAATAAGCTGAACGTAGCGTCGGCGGCCGAGACCGCCGTCGTCAATGAAGCCGACTATGAATCGGCGATGGAACTCCGATCGCTGCTGATGAAGGCGCGACGTTCGGAGGCCGGTGCGAAGTCGAAGGCGGCGGAAGTCGAAGCCGAACTGCAGTCGATCCGCCGCGCGGTTCAGGCGGCGACGCAGGCGGCCGCCAAGGCCGACGACGGCGATTTTCCCGCCGGCTTCGAGTCGAGTCTCTCCTCCGCCGAGACTCGTCTGGACGAGATGGAAGAAAGAAACCGCGACCTCCAGTCGGCTTCGGATTTCGGACCGACGGCCGAGGAACGGTTGCAGCTTTTGGAGGAGGCGGGTTCGGGACGCGGTTCGTCTCACTCGCCGTCGAAACTCGCTGCGGTGCGGACATTGTCGAACGACCCGCGGCCGAAGTTGCGGGCGTTTGCGTCGCGGGTATTGCTTTCGACCGGCGACGCCGACGCGCTCCGGCAAGCGACGCTCGACTTGGCGGCCGACAAGGTACCCGAAGCTTTCACCGTCGAAGTCGTCGATGCGCTGCTGCGGTACGGCGACGCGGCCGCGACGGACGTCGTCCGGGAACGACTGCTGCAATCCGAAAGTCTGACGGCGGCGGCGTCGAAGGCGTTGTTGACGGCGGCCGTCGCTAAGAACCCGGTCGCTTGGCGGAGTCTTCTGCCGCAACTGTTGACCCAAGCCAAGAATTCCGCCGAGGCGTCGACACTGTTCAGCGCGTTGGCGGCGGCGGCGAAGAAATCGCCGTCGTCCGACGCCGCGGAGGTCGCCGCCGTCCGCGGGGCGGTGACCGCCGGCGGGCTGGCGACGACCCGCGACGCCGTGGTCGTCGGCATCCTGCGATCACGGTGGAAAGGCGCCTATCCGCTGGTGGCCGAACTCGCGGCCGGCCTTCCGCCGCGGCCGTTGGAGGTCGTTTCCACCAGCGACCTCGACGCCTACTCCCAGCAAGTCGGCGGCTCGGACGTCGGCTTGGCGGTTCATTTGTGGGTGTTCGGCCCCAACGAATCGCGCGGCTGGGCGGCGACGCGGATCGGATTGGCCAACGCCGGCGCCTCCGCCGCGCCGCTGATCGACGCGGCGGTCAAGCGGCTTCCCGCCGACGGTCTTGCGGGCTTCGTCGCGGCGACGTTGAAAGCGACCGCGCCGGCACTGCTGCGGGGGTCCGAGGCCGCCGTCCGCCGCCTTAAGCCGGCGGACTGGTCGAAGCTGAACGTCCCCCCGGCAGGCGCCGCCTGTCTACTCGATCCGTCGTTGCGGTCGCTGCTGGTCGAAGGGTTCTACTCCGCGCCCGAGTCCGCCCTGTGGTCGTTGAAGCAAGAGTTGGGCGACGACGTGGTCGTGCGACTTCTTCGGCTGCGGAACAATGAACTGCTGCAGCGACAAGCGCTCGACGCCGTCGTGAAGATTTTGAAGGCCGGGAAGCCGAAGCCGCGCGGCCTTGAAATCAAGCTCGCCGACGCCGAAGACCAATTGAAACGGTTCTCGCTGACTTCCGAAGCGGAATGGCGGAACTCGTTCGCGGCCGATGTCGACGCTTCGACCAAAGTGCTTAGCGCCTACGCCGGGCCGCTGCGCGAGCGGATCGCGCCGGTGGCGCCGTTCGTCAAGGATTCGCAAAAAGTCAGCCAAGCGTGCGACCTGCTCGTGACGTCCATGCTCGTCGAATTGGGGACGGAGAAATCCGGCGTCGTCGTCATCCCTAACGCCGACGGCAAGAAATTGGTCGGTCAAGTGGTGGATTGCGAGGTCGCGTTCAAGCAGTTGGAAAAGACCGCGGCCATGCTGCCGGCGCCGCTGAAGGCGGCCGCGACCGCCGACGGGCCGTGACGTCCGCACCCATCACCGTTGTCGCCACTGATTACCCCGGAGCGCCCCGATGACCGCCGACCAAGACGACGCCCCAACCGTTGGGTCGGTACGCCGGCCGCGACGGACGACGCCCGAATCGACTGCCGACCTGGACCTCGGTCCAACCGAACCGCCACCGTCCAGCGATCGGCCGAGACGCCGCCGAACCGAACAAGAATCGACCGCGGGTTTGTCGGACGTGCCGCCGCCGCCATCTTGGGCCGCGCCCGCCGCGCCTGCCGTCGCCGCGACGCCGCCGGCCTCGGGGGAAAGGTCCAAGGCCGCCGAGGCTGTCGAAGCCGTCGCGTTTCGGCCGCGGCTGCGGCCGCCGACCGCCGTCCTCATCGTTCTCGACGACGGCCGAACCACCGGCGAAATGGTCCGCCTTCGTCGCGCCTCCACTATCATCGGACGCGTTGAAGGCGACATCGTCATCCCGCACGACGATTCAATGTCGAGCCGCCACGTCGAAATCCTCCGCGAGCACCAGAACGGCCGATGGATCTGGACGGTCAAGGATCTTGGCAGCACCAACGGCACGTTCCTTCGGGCGCCGAAACGCCGCGTCGCCGTCGGCGATTTCGTGTTGATCGCCGGCATTCGTTTCGAGGCGCGCGACCCCGCCGCCACCCGCGCCGGCGGCACCGTTCAGTGGGACCGCCGCCCTGCTCCGTCCGAACCCGCACCGACCGCTGGTCCTCCCGGCTTGAAGTTCGTCCGTCTGGATCCGCTCGACGCCGACGAATCGTTCACCGTCGTTCGGCCGGGTTCCCTCGGTCGCAACCCCGCCGCCGACTACGTCGTCGACGACTCCGTCGTCGATCCGCTCCACGCCCGCTTCGTCGTCGACTCGGCCGGTTCGTGGATCCTGGAGGACGCGGACTCGAAGAACGGCGTCTGGTTCAAAGTACCCACCGTTTCGACCGAAAAAGGTCTCGATTTTCAACTCGGCGAACAGCGTTTCCAGCTTCGGGTGTTGACATGAAGTTGGAACTCATCGTTGAAGTCGACGACGATCGAACCACGTTCACCTTCGACGGCCCTCTGCTCAGGATCGGCTGCGACGACGACTGCCAGCTTCGCTTCGACGAAAAGTTTCGCAGCGTCCGCTTCGTCTCCGGGTGGCATGCGACCATCGGCGACGAAGCCGACGGCGTGAAGCTGACCGACCTCGGATCGACCAACGGAACCTTCGTCAACGGCCGTCGCGTTGAAACGACCACGCTGGCGGCTTCGGACGTCGTCACGCTGGGTCGGTCCGGCCCGCGGTTGAAGGTTTCCTCGCTCGTCGCCCTCCCCGCGGTTGCTCCGCCCCCGGCGGCGGCGGTCCGCGTCGAACCTACGGAAAAGATCGTCGACGCCGACGAATCGACGCGGCGGCTGCCGGCCTTGGAATTGAAGGAGGGTGCTTCGCCGGCGGAGGGCTACACACTTCGCAAGCTGCTGGGGAAAGGAGCCTTCGGCCAGGTGTGGCTGGCGGCGGCCTCCGGCGGCGTCGACGTCGCGATCAAGTTCGTCTTCATCGGCGGTGGACGAGCCGAATCCGAACTCCGGGGGTTGCGGTCGATCCGGTCGGTCCGCCACCCGAACCTGGTCGACGTCCAGCTCGCCCTTGAACGCGACGGTTGGCTCATCGTCGTCATGCCGTTGTGCGACGGCACGTTGATGGACCGGTTCCACGAATGTGTTCGCAACGGCATGATTGGAATCCCGCGCGACGAATTGTTGGACTACATGGCCGACGCCGCCCGCGGCCTCGATTTTTTGAACGAGCCGCGGCACCTCGGCGCCGACGGCTCCCTTGGTTCCATCCTGCACCGCGACGTCAAACCCCAAAACCTACTGCTTTCGGGCGGCGCCGTCCGCGTCGCGGACTTCGGCATCGCCAAACTGCTGTCCGACGCCGACAGTAATGATCTCCATACCTGCATCGGCACGCAGTCCTACGCCGCGCCGGAAGTGTACAACTCCGGCGTTTCACCCACGCTCGACCAGTATTGTTTGGCCGCCACCTATTTCCACCTTCGCACGGGGAAACACTACGATGAAGGCGGCGAAGACGTTTTGACCCCCGGCGAACGCGCCGCGCTCGCCACCGCCCTAGACAAGATTCCCGCGTCGCGCTGGCCGAACTGCCGTCAGTTCGTCGAACGGCTGCGCGAAACGCCGACCGCCGTTTCCGCCGCCGCCGCGCCGCCGATCATTCTCGCCGAAGGCGCCTCGCCGACGCCGGGCTACACGCTGCGGAAGATGTTGGGTAAGGGCGGCTTCGGTCAGGTCTGGCAGGCGTCGGCGCCGGGCGGAGTGGAAGTCGCGATCAAATTCGTCGCCGTCGGTAGCGGCGGGGCGGCCGTCGAACGCCGGGCGCTCGACATGATCGTGTCGGTCCGCCATCCGAATCTGGTCGACGTGCATCTCGCCTTC
>JBOFFD010000673.1:0-6498 GCA_051648425.1 Planctomycetia bacterium | reverse complement strand
CCCAACAGCGGCGGATGCTGCGCCATGAAGCGACGGTCGCCGGGCAGTTGCAGCACCCCAAAATCATTAAGATACTCAAGTTTCAGAATTCGCGCGACAATCCGTTTCTGATCATGGAGTATTTCACTTCGTCGAATCTGAAACTGCGATTGATGCGGAATCAGTTCGCCGATTTTCTGAAACCGAGGTTCCGGTCGATTTTGGAACAGGCGGCCGGCGCGCTCGACTCCTTCCACGAGAAGGGCTGGGTGCACCGCGACATTAAGCCCGACAACCTTCTCGTCAGCAACGGCGGCGACGTGCGCCTCATCGACTTCGCGCTGGCGGTGCGATCCGCGTCGGGTTTCGCCAAAGGTTTCGCCAAGCGGTTCACGGGCCGGAAGAAGACGGCGGGCACGCGGTCGTACATGTCCCCGGAGCAGATCCTGGGCTGGCCGCTCGACCGCCGCGCCGACGTTTACAGTTTCGGCGTGATGTTGTTCGAAGCGGTCAACGGCCGCCTGCCGTTCACCGCGACTTCGGGGCCGGATCTTCTGAAGAAGCATCTTTACGCGGATGTGCCGGTCTTCGAGCGATCAAGGAACGTGACCTCCGAGTTTGAACAGTTGATTGTTTCGATGATGGCGAAGAAGGAAGAGAAGCGGCCGGCTTCGATGAATGAATTCCTGGCGAAGATCAAGAAGATGAAACTGTTCACCGACGAACCGGCGCAGACGCCGGTCGAATCTTAAGACCTGCCGACCCGCGGAGAGACGAATTCGATGACGACGACGATGCATCAACTGCCGTTCGAGAAGCCGATCTACGAACTCGAACAACGCCTCGGCGAATTGGAGACGCAGTCGCACGGGCGCGCGGGAATCACCGACGAGGTGCGCCGCATGCGCCGCGAACTCGACCAGGTGAAACGCAAGGTCTACGAAAGCCTGACGGCGTGGCAGACGGTGCAGGTGGCCCGCCATCCGAATCGACCGCAGACCTCCGACTATTTGGAACTGATCTTCGAGGAGTTCGTCGAACTGCACGGCGACCGTTCGTTCGGCGACGATCGCGCGATTCTCACCGGTTTCGCCAAGATCGGCGACCACCGGGTGATGGTGATCGGCCACCAGAAAGGCCGTCAGCTCAAAGAGCGGAACGAATGCTTCTTCGGCTGCGCGCATCCGGAGGGGTATCGCAAGGCGCTGGTGAAGATGAAGCTTGCCGCCAAATACCGCCTGCCGGTGATCTGCCTCATCGACACGCCGGGCGCCTATCCGGGCATCGGCGCCGAAGAACGCGGCCAAGCGGCGATGATCGCCGTCAACCTCATGGAAATGGCCCGGCTGCCGACGCCGATCATCTGCACGGTGATCGGCGAAGGCGGGTCGGGCGGGGCGCTGGGCATCGGCATCGGCGACCGCGTCAGCATGCTGGAGTACGCCTACTATTCCGTCATCAGCCCGGAGGGTTGCAGCGGAATCTTGTGGAAGGACTCCGACGTCGCCCGCGAACTCGCCGCCGACGCCCTCAAGCTGACCAGCAAACACCTGTTGCGCCTGGGCATCGTCGACGACGTGATTCAAGAGCCGCTCGGCGGCGCCCACCGCGACCACCACGCCGCCGCCGGCAACTTGAAGTCGACCTGGCTGCGGTATCTCCGCGAGCTGTCGACGCTGTCGACGGCCGATCTTCTCGACCAGCGCGACCAGAAGTTCCGCCGAATGGGCGTCTACGCCGAGGTGTGACGCCGGTCGACCACTGTCGGCTGCAACCGGCGGCGGGGCATGCCTTTGAGTCGAAACGGCCGGTTTCGGGCCGAAAGCCAACGTCCGATAATGTCCGTTATGTTGCGTTTGTTTGAAGTCGACCGGGCCTGATTTGGTGGGAGCCTAGCCTCCGCCGACCCTTCGTCCCTTACAGGGAGACCTGTTCGGAGGCGAGCTGCCGTTCCGATTGGGTCAACCCGTAGAGGTCTTGCATCAAGGCCACGTCGACTTCGGTCGTCTCGACGTTCCGCCGCTTCGCCGCACGCGACTGGGTCTTCACCGCGACGTCGACCGAAACCTCCGTCACCTGCCCAAAGCTCCGCGCGTAATTGGAGAAACTGGGGACGTTGGTGGTGACGAAACCGTAGACGAAACTGGCGACGCCCAACAGCTTGCCGGTGAAGATCGACGTGTTGATGGCGGTCTTGGTGTAGTCGCCGATGACGCAGCCGAGGAACATCCGACCGGTCGGCCGCATTTCCCCTTCCAGCTCGACGCTTATCTCGCCGTAGGTGTTTTTCAGGTCGCTGTTCGACGTCCCCGCCCCCAGGTTCACCCAACTGCCGACATAGGCGTGGCCCAGGAATCCGTGGTGCTGTTTGTTGCTGTAAGACTCGACGACCGACGCTTCGATTTCGCCGCCGGCCTTGACGGTCGACCCCAACACCGTTCCGTGCTTGATGGCGGCGTGGTCGGTCACGAGGCAATGGTCGCCGATTCTGACCGGACCGGAAATCAAACCGAAGGGCTGGATGCGGACATTGCGCCCCAGCACGATCGGCCCCTGTTCGGGGTCGAAAACGACGTTCGGCGCCACCTTCAAACCGTCCAGCGCATACACGCCGTCGGCGAATTTCGGCGGCTTGCGCCGGTCGATCAAGTACTCCAGGTGTCCCTTCAGCAGCCGCTCGTGGGCGCCGATCACGTCGTACCACGCATTGAGCATGGCGAACTCGTCGTCGACCACCGGGAACCGTTGGTCGAGCAGGTAGCCGACGAGGTCGGTGGGCGGCCGGTCGAGCAGCCGTTCGGGAAACGGTTCGCGGCAGAGCGCGGCGGCCACCCGTTGGTCGTTGACCGCGAGGAACGGTTCCCCCTTCTGCACCAGTTCGACGAGCCGCGGCAGCAGTTTCAATTCCGGCACGAGGGCCGCGTTGACGTACAGCACCGGACCGTCGAGGTTCTCGGGCCGACGCCCGCCGGCGCGAACGGCGACGTGCCGCAGGTGCGGCCGCACTTGGTGGAACATCGGTAGGCCGATTTCAGAGAGCAGCTCGCCGAGCGAGAAGGCTCCGCACGTCACGGAGTAGGTGGGCCGCGCCAGGTTGATCGGCCGCAGCCGATCGACGTAGACGTCTTCAAAGACGATGCAACTGCCGGTCATAAGACGTCGACCCGCTTCCTAAGACGAACGAACCGCCGCGCGGCGTCGTGCCGCGCGTTGATCTGAAGGGTTGTTCTTAAAGAAGGCCGTATTCGACCAGCGAAGTCCGCAGCTTCGCCTCGCCGGCGGCTTCAAGCGGAGTCATCGGCAGCCGCAGGACGCCCGTTCCCCGACCCAACAGTTTCATGGCCGCCTTAACGGGAATGGGGTTGGTGGCGAGGGTCAGCATGTCCTTGCAGAGGGCGTACAGCTTGAAGTGCATCCGCCGCGCCGTCTCAATGTCGCCGCGGACGAAGGCGTCGACCAGCGCCGTCAAATCCTTCGGCACGATGTTGCCGACGACGGAGACGATGCCCCCGCCGCCCATGCTCATCATCGGCAGCGTGAGACTGTCGTCGCCGCTCAATACGGTGAGGTCCGACCCGCCGAGGATGTACGAAGCCTGATCCATGAGGCCGCTGGCCTCCTTGATGGCGACGACGCGCGGATGCCGACCGATTTCGCAGACCGTTTCCGGCAGCATGTTGGAACCGGTGCGGCCGGGGATGTTGTACAGCACGATGGGAATGGGCGAACGGTCGGCGACGGCTTCGAAGTGCCGGCGATAGCCTTCCTGCATCGGCTTGTTGTAGTAGGGGGCAACCATGAGGGCTCCGTCGGCTCCGACGTCGCCGGCGAACTTCGTCAGTTCGGCCGCTTCGCTCGTCGAGTTCGAGCCGGTGCCCACCATCACTCGCAGCTTGCCGGCCGCCCGCTTCACCACCCGCTGAATCACCCGGCGGTGTTCCTCGTGGTCCAGCGTCGGCGATTCGCCCGTCGTGCCGCAGGGGGCCAAGCACGGCGTCCCCTGCTCGACGTGCCAGTCGATAAGTCGGTCCAGCTCGGCCTCGTCCACCGCGCCGTCGGCCTTGAACGGCGTGACGATCGCCACGGTCAAGCCGTTGAACATTTCACCTTTGCGAGGCATCGTCTCATCCCTTCGTCGCGGCCGTCTTAGTCTCATCCGCCGGAGCGCGGATCAACCGGCCGCCAAGAGTCGTTTCATTTCCCGCACCGCTTCGCTCAGACCGACGAAAACCGCGCGACTGACGATGCTGTGTCCGATGTTTAGTTCGTCGACGCCGGCGATCGCGGCGACGCGCTGCACGTTGTGATAGTTCAAGCCATGGCCCAAGTTCAACGTCAAACCGGCGTCGACCGCCGCCTTGCCCGCCGCGACCAACGCCGCGAACTCGGCGTCGACCGCCGCGGGGGTGCTCGCGTCGGCGTATCGGCCGGTGTGCAGTTCGACGGCGTCGGCCCCGATCTCTTTACTGGCCGCCGTCTGCGCCGGATCCGGGTCGATGAACATGCTGACCGAAATTCCCGTCCCCCGCAGCCGCGCGACCACGTCGCGCAGCCGGTCGCGACCGCCGACCACGTCCAACCCGCCCTCCGTGGTCACTTCCTCCCGCTTTTCGGGCACGAGCGTCAGTTGATGCG
The DNA here is from genome assembly GCA_051648425.1 of Planctomycetia bacterium. Lineage (GTDB taxonomy): Bacteria > Planctomycetota > Planctomycetia > Kolteriales > Kolteriaceae > JBOFFD01. Next base: position 1,884 of record JBOFFD010000673.1, on the reverse strand, counting down.
GTTTCAGTTCCAGGGCCAAATCGATCATCGCGGGCGACGAACACGATTCCAAGTTGTACTTGATCTGAACGATTTCCCGGATGAGTCGGGCGTCGCGGTCTTGAATGTGCCGGCGGTCTTCGCGGACGTGCAGCGTGACGCCGTCGGCCCCCGCGAGCTGCACTTGCACCGCCGCCCACACGGGATCCGGCTCGACGCCCCGGCGGGCCTGCCGGATCGTGGCGACGTGGTCGATGTTGACACCCAGTTTGACCACGCCGAACGAACCCGCCTTCCGTTGAAATCGCGGAAACCCGTAAAGTCAGGTTGGTTATAGTTTCCGTGGGGCCGCCTTCAACCTCGCGCCCCAGTTCGCCGTCGACATGGACGGGCCAGCCGCAAGCTCCACGACGGGAGGGACCGGCTTGCTAGAAAGCGTTGGATCGCCAGAATATCATTCGTCGTCGACTCCTTCGGCGGCTCGGATCGTGGACGTGGAAAGGTCGTGGACGATGGGTGGCGCGTTGAAATCGTTGGTTTTCGTCGGCTGGACGAGAAACGCCGCGGCGGTCGTTCTCGCCGCGACGGCGACGGCCTGGGCCGGCTCGGCCGTCGTCGCCTGCCCCTTCTGCGCGAATCTGGGGCAGACCTTGACGCAGGACGTCGCCAAAGCCGATCTGGTCGCGGCCGGCGTCCTGTCGAACGCGAAACTCTCTCCCGAAGCCTCGGGCCAAGGCCAGACCGATTTCAAGGTTGAGCGGGTCGTCAAGGACCACGCGATCTTGAAGGACCGCAAAAGCCTGGTCCTGCCGCGATTCCTGCCGGCTGCGGAGAAGGAAACGGTGGAGTACATCATCTTCGCGGAAGTCGTCGACGGCGGCGCCGACCCCTACCGCGGCATTCCGGTCGACGAGCCGTCGTTCGTCGAATACCTCGCCGGCGCCGTGCGCGTGCAGGAGGCGAGACCGGCCGAGAAGCTTGGTTTCTTCTTCAAACACCTCGGCCACAAGGATCTCACGATTTCGAGTGACGCCTATAAAGAGTTCGCCGCCGCCCCCACCATCGATGTCTTAGCCGCCGCAAATACGTTCGACCCCGCGGTCCTCTTAACTTGGCTCGCCGACAAGAACACCCCCACGTTCCGCATCGGTCTCTACGGTTTTCTGGTCGGCGCCTGCGGGCGAAAGTCCGACGCCCCCGCCCTGCGCGCCATCATCGAATCGCCCGTCGACCGCCCGTTGACCGGCCTCGACGGCTTGATGGGCGGCTACTGCCTACTTGAGCCGACGATCGGCCCGACGTACGTTTTAGACGTGCTCACCGACCCCAAGCAGCCGTTCAACACCCGCTACGCTGCGCTGCGTACCGTCCGCTTCTTGTTGACCGACCTGCCCAGCGTCGACCGCAAACAGCTCTTCGATCGCATGGCCGCCGGTCTGCAGATCAACGACATGAGCGATTTGGTCATGGACGAACTGCGGAAGAACAAACAGTGGGGATCGCTCGACGCCATCCTCGCCCTTTACGACAAGCAGGGCTTCGAGCTGCAAGTCGTGCGCCGCGCCATCCTAAGATTCGCGCTTCAATGCCCGGAACCGAAGGCGAAGGCGTTCATGGAAAAGGCGAAAGCCGCCAACCCGCAACTCGTCGCCGACGTCGAAGAGATATTGAAGTTCGAGGACTCGCTGGCCACCCCGCCCTCCGCCCCCGGCAACTGACTGAAGGGCGTCACACCGGCCGCTTCAACGCCCGCTGCAAGGCGTTGTGGGTCATCTGCTGAACGCGCACGTCGGGTCCGTGCGGCCGCACCCAGTGCGACCACGGCAACATATGGCCGGGCGGCGACGATAGCGCCTGCGACCACCAGATGGTGGAGGCGTTGAAAGTGAAATTGCCCGCCGGCCC
>JBOFFD010000672.1:0-3099 GCA_051648425.1 Planctomycetia bacterium | reverse complement strand
AAGAACGCCGGCATGGGCAGCCTGCCCGGCGGCGGCGGCGAAATCCTGGTCGACCGCGTCCGCGGCGCCATCACCCGCGGCAAGTGCATGAGCGACGAATGGCTTGAAGTGATGCGCGTCGCGCATCGCGTGGGCTTCCACTCGACCGCCACCATGATGTTCGGCCACATCGAAACCTTGGCCGAGCGCGTCGAACACTTGGACCGCCTGCGCGCGTTGCAGGATGAAACCGGCGGCTTCACCGCTTTCATCTGTTGGACGTTTCAACCACAGCACACCGCGATGGCCGACACGCCCCCGGTCGGTCCGTTCGAATATCTTAGAACGCAGGCGATCGCGCGCTTGTATCTCGACAACTTCCCGAACATTCAGTCGTCGTGGGTGACGCAGGGCGCGAAGATCGGCCAGTTGGCGCTGCTGTACGGAGCCAACGACATGGGAAGTCTTATGCTTGAGGAGAACGTCGTTTCCTCGGCGGGGACGGTCCATCATCTGACGTTGAAGCAGATTCGGCGTTCCATCGAAGAACTCGGCTTCACGCCCCGGCAGCGCAACGTCACGTATCAATTGTTGCCCGACCGGCCGATCGTCGAGCCGACGGTTAAGGCGAACTCCGCCAGTCCGTTGCAAATCCTGCGGAATTGATTGGACGGTTGGCGTCGGTCGATCCGTCGCCGCCGCCCGCCGCGGCGCGTGAATGAAACAACCAGAACCACAGCAGCATGTAAAGAACGACGCCGAGGCTGGCGCCGACGACGTCGGCGATGAAGTCCCAGGGGTCGGCGGTGCGCGGCGGCAGAAAGTATTGAGCGATTTCAGTGGCCGCCCCGTGCAGACAAACCGCGGCCCACACGACGAGGCAGCCGCGCCGGGTGGCGGGAACCGCCGCCAACGCGGTCGTCGCCGCCAGCACGCCGTAACCGACCAAATGCTCCAGCCAGTCGGGAATTCGCCCGTTGCCGCCGCCCATCATCCCGGCGCCGGCCCATTCGGCCGCTTTCCATGGATCGGGCGTCAGAAGCAGGTAAGTCAACAGCAGCATATAGACGGCGGCGGCCGTCCATCTTAGACCGGCCGGCGCGGCCGTGTACCATTTCACGTCTGAAAAGCCCTCGATTGCCTCGTCGGCGGGCGCGCCGACCTTTACGGAATGCCGCGGACGATCGCCGGTCCGATCCATCGCGTCAAGGGCACCGGCAGCCGCCGCCAAATCTCGATCCGCCGTTGGAAGGCGGGGTTGTCCGGGCGGACGTCGGTCGGCGAACCCTCCCAGACGTGGTACTGCCAGCACGCCCCCCGCTCGTCGGCGCCCCACTGCTTCTTGAACTTGTGCGTCGGGCTTTCGCGACTGCTGCGGCCGAAGTCGAATTCCCGCGATCCCCGCTCGACCGACCGCTTCAAGACTTCCCAGTACATGAGCATGTTGGCGTTTAAAATGTTGAACTCGCGCAGTGAGCTGGCGGAAGGAATTTCAGAAACCCGGGCGCCGTGCAACAGCAGACCGCCGGCCAACGGCCGCTCGTCGTTCCGCACGACGCACAACTCCGCCCGGTCGGCCAATCGATGTAAGATCGCCGCGAAAAATTCCCGGCCGTAGACCGGCGTTCCCAAGTCGCGCATGTTGCGACTGAAGACGTCGTAAAAGTCGTCGAGCAGTTCCACCCCGCCCCACGCGACTTTCAATTCGTTGCGCTCGCCTTTACGCACCTGATTGCGAACTTTGCCGTCGAGCCGTTTCCACAATTCGTCGACCGACGCCGGCAGATTCATGCGGAGGTGGACTTTGGCGTCCATCTTCGCAGGCAGCCTTTCGTCCAAGAGCGGCGTTTCGTGACGAAGTTCCAAATGGCGTACGCGCAGCGTTCCCGCCAGTTCGACCGCCGACCGCACCAGCGCCGCGGCGGCTTCCGCATCGTTCGGTTCGGTCATGACGCCGCCGGAATTCAGAAAGGGCAGCGAGACGAGGTATCGCCCGAAGAGCAAGCTGCGCACAAGCGCGAGCGGCAGCAGGCCGACCAGTCGGCCGTCGCGGCGGGCTTCCAAGCAGTACGGAAAATGGCCGAGGCCTTCCGCGAGGATTCGTAGCCAGACCGGGTCTTCGGTCGCCGCCCCGCGACCAACGTCGGCGACGAAACCCCGACGGGCCGTCAGGTCGCTTTCAGTGGGCGGTCCGAGGCGGCGGTCGATTTCAAGCGGCATTCCGAACCTGTCTTTCTTCGACCGCGCGCGGGCGGCCAAGCACTTCGTCGTACACGTTCGCCATGCGCCGCATCCGCGCCGAAAAATCGAACTTCTCGACGACGGTGCGTCGCCCGGCGGCGGCGAACCGGCGGCGCAGCGCCGCGTCGGTCAGCAGTCGGTGCAACGTGCGCTGCAAATCGTGGATGTCGCCCGGTTCGCAAAGCAGGCCGTTCGACCCTGCCTCGATCACCTCGGGCACGCCGGCGACGCGCGTTGCCACCACCGGCACCCCCACCGCCATCGCCTCCAATACGACGTTAGGCAACCCCTCGCGCAAGCTGCTGAGGGCGAAGACGTCGAGGGCGTCGTAGAATTCCGCCAGACACGGATGCTGGCCGATAAGCCGAATCTCGTTCCGTCGACCAAGCCGATCGATTTGTTGCTGCAGTTCCCGCCGTTCCGCACCTTCGCCGGCGATCGCCAAATGAACGGGCACGCCTCGATCGACCAACCGGGCCGTCGCTTCGATTAACGGACCGAACCCTTTCTCCGGCGACAGCCGACCTGCGGCTCCGATGAGCAGACCGTCTTCCGGCAGCCCCAGGCGCCGCCGGGCTTCGACTCGCGACGTTCGCCGGGCGAAGTCGTCGATGTCGACGGCGTTGGGAATCCAGTGGTTGCGCTCATCCGCGACGCCCAGTTCCCGGCAGGCGTTGAAGAGGTCGGCCGAGACGTTCACCACGGCGTGGTACCGCTTCAGACACCACCGGTCGACGGCGTAGTACAACTTCGTCCGCTTGGTGTGGCGCACCCAGCCGTGGACGGTGGTGACCAGTTTCATCGGGTGGAAGCGTCGCAGCAACAGGCCGATGGCGTTGCTTTTGTAGTCGTGACCGTGCCAGATCGAAACGCGCCGGC
>JBOFFD010000671.1:0-1639 GCA_051648425.1 Planctomycetia bacterium | reverse complement strand
GACGGCGGCCCGCGACTCCCTCGCCCTTGCGTCGCAACCGACGGGCGCATAAGCCACACTTTGGCCGTCGCACCCAACTTGCCGACGGCCCCGTTCAGCGACTCGATCCCTCCAACCTGGGCAGCGGAGTTTTCACCATGCCACCCCTCGCGACGCGACGTCGGTTCCTACAAACCACCCTCGGAACGGCGGCGACGGTCGCTCTAAGTCGGGGGGTCGTCGCGGCCGGCCCGAACGACAAACTGCGGGTGGCGTCGATCGGCAACGGCGGCAAAGGGTGGTCGGACTTGACCTCGGTCGCCGCCAGCCCGCACGTCGAAGTCGTGGCGCTGTGCGACGTCGATTCGTCGGCCGACTATCAAGGGCGGGCGGCGCTGAACTACCCGAAGGCGAAACTGTACGCCGACTGGCGGAAGCTGCTCGACGACGAAACGTCGCTCGACGCGGTCATCGTGTCGACCCCCGACCACATGCACGCGCCGCCGGCCCTGGCCGCTATGCAGCGCAAGAAGCACGTCTACTGTGAAAAGCCGCTGTCGCACACCGTCTTCGAGGCGCGGCAGATGCGGCTGGCGGCCGACAAGTTCGGCGTCGTCACGCAGATGGGCAATCAGATTCAGTCGGAGGCCGCGTATCGCAACGCCGTGAAACTGGTCCACGACGGCGCCATCGGCAAGGTGAAGGAAGTCTTCTCGTGGCAGGCGGGTAAGATGGGTTGGCTGCCCGCGAAGGACGGCCGGCCCGCCGGCGCCGACCCGGTGCCGGCCGCAGTGAACTGGAATCTGTGGCTCGGCGCCGCCCCCGAACGGCCTTTCAAGACGGGCCTGTACCATGCGTTCAACTGGCGCGGCTGGCAGGACTTCAGCACTGGTCAGATCGGCGACTTCGCCTGCCACATCTTAGACCCCGTCTTCAAAGCGCTGGAACTTACCGCGCCGACGACGCTGCGCGGCGACGCCCCGCCCCTGCCCAAGGAAATCTGGACGACCCGCGCCACGGTCGTCTACACCTTCCCCGCCACGAAATACACCGCCGCCGACGGAATCACGTTGACTTGGATCGACGGCGAAGGGCGTAAGCCGGACTTTAAGAAGTTGGGGCTGCCCGAATCGCTGAACCAGGTCCAGGCCGGATCGGTGCTGATCGGCGAAAAGGGGACGCTGCTCGTTCCGCACATCGCGCCGCCGCGATTGTTCCCCGAAGAGAAGTTCGCCGACTTCGCGATGCCGAACGAGGGCAACGTCGACCATTACACCTCGTGGGCCGACGCCTGCCGCGGCGAAGGAAAGACCACTTCCGCGTTCGACTACTCCGGCCCGCTGACCGAAACCGTGCTGCTCGGGTCGATCGCGCTGCGCCTGCCCGGCGAAACCTTGGCGTGGAACGCGGCGTCGATGAAGTTGACTCCTTCGGCCGCCGAGAACCTGCTGACCAAACAGTACCGCAAAGGCTGGGAACCCGCCTGGCCGGTGTAAGCGGCGGGCCAATTGGTACGGACGGCCGCTTCCACTTCTTCACGTCGGGACGTGTCGGCTTTCGTAGGGCGCGGCCGCTGGCCCGCCCGGAAGGAGCGGTCGGGGCGATTTCTTCGGATCGATCACGAAGGTCCGACCCGACGCCCTCCGGCGGCGGGCCAGCG
>JBOFFD010000670.1:0-1935 GCA_051648425.1 Planctomycetia bacterium | reverse complement strand
CTCAAGGATCCCAACCGACCGATCGGTTCATTCCTCTTCCTGGGGCCGACCGGCGTCGGTAAGACGGAGACCTGCAAGGCGCTGGCCGAATTCCTCTTCGACGACGAACAGTCGATGATCCGCATCGACATGAGCGAGTACATGGAAAAGCACTCGGTCGCCCGACTCATCGGCGCCCCGCCCGGCTACGTCGGCTATGAAGAAGGCGGTCGGCTCACCGAAGCAGTCCGCCGCCGGCCTTACAGCGTCCTGCTGCTCGACGAAGTCGAAAAAGCGCATCTCGACGTCTTCAACATCCTGCTGCAGGTGTTCGACGACGGCCGTCTTACCGACGGCCACGGCCGCACCGTCGACTTCCGCAACACCGTCGTCATCATGACTTCCAACATCGGCAGTCAGATCATCCTCGACCTCGCCGGCGCCGAAGAGCAGGAGATGCGCCGCCGCGTCACCGAAGCGCTGCGGTCGCACTTCCTGCCCGAGTTCTTAAACCGCATCGACGACGTGGTCATCTTCCACAACCTCGATCGGCACCAGTTGCACAACATCGTCCGCATTCAACTGAACCGCTTGGAAAAGCAGCTTTCGCAGATGGAACTTCGTCTTCACGTCACCGACCGCGCCGTCGACGCCTTGGCCCGCGAAGGCTACGATCCGGTTTACGGCGCCCGGCCGCTGAAGCGGCTGATTCAGAATCGGCTGCAAAACCCGCTCGCCACCGAACTGCTGGAAGGCCGCCACGCCCCCGGCTCGTCGGTGACCGTCGATTTCGTCGCCGATGGTTTCGTCTTCCGCACCCAACCCGCCGAAAAATCAGTCTGACCCCCGCAAGGAACCCGCGCCGATGACTATTCCCGATTCGACTTCCGTCGCCGGCCGCCGTCTCACGCTCGCGGCTCTGTTGCTGCTGGCGGCGACGGCCGGTTCGCCGTTCGCCGTCGAGCCGCCGGCGAAGAAGCCGCCCGTCAAACCCGCGCCGGTGTCGGCCGACCACGCCGAGAAGATGGCCAAGGGGATGGACCTGTTTAAGAAACAGGTTCGGCCGGTGTTGGTGCAGAACTGTCTGAAATGCCACGGCGGCCGACCGACGCTGGAATCGGGCTTCGATCTTACCGACCGCGACCGTCTGCTCGCCGGCGGCGACGGCGGCCCGGCGGTGGTCGTCGGCAAGTCGGCCGACAGCCGACTGTATAAGATGGCCGCTCACCTGGAAGAACCGGGCATGCCGTACAAGGGCCGCAAGCTGCCCGACGACGCCCTCGCGGCCGTCGCGCGGTGGATCGACCTGGGCGCGCCGTACGACGCCCCCCTCGTCGACCGCGCGGCGGCGGCCGGGGCCCGCGTCTCGCCCGAGGCTCGTGAGTTTTGGTCCTTCCGCCCGTTGTCTAAGACCGAACCGCCGACCCGGCCCGACGACGCCTGGTCTAAGACGACGGTCGACCGCTACATCGTCGCAAAGCTGGATGAACACAAACTGAAACCGAACCCCTCGGCCGACCGCCGCACGCTCATCCGCCGGGCGACCTACGACCTCGTCGGACTGCCGCCGACGCCCGCCGCGGTCGACGCTTTCCTGGCCGACCAAGCTCCCGACGCCTACGAACGCCTCATCGACGGCCTGCTCGCCCGCCCGCAGTACGGCGAACGCTGGGCGCGCTTCTGGATGGACGTCGCCCGGTTCGCCGAATCGCACGGCTATGAACAAGACTACGACCGCCCCCACGCCTACCACTACCGCGACTTCCTCATCCGCGCGCTGAACGACGACCTGCCGTTCGACCGATTCGTTCGGTTTCAGTTGGCCGGCGACGAGCTGGCGCCGAACGATCCGTACGCACAAGCGGCCACCGGCTTCTTAGGCGGCGGCGCCTTTCCGACGCAACTCACCGAAGCCGAGTTTGAATCGGCCCGTTACGACGAGCTTGACGACATGGC
>JBOFFD010000669.1:0-3110 GCA_051648425.1 Planctomycetia bacterium | reverse complement strand
GCCGACGACCCCCCACCCCGCGATATCAGGTTGACGAACGATGGCACAACCCGCCGTACGACTCGCTCCGCTCGTCTTCACCGCCGGCGCGACGCTGGCCGTCGCGTTCTTTTTCGCTGTGGAACCGACCGGCCGGGGCTTTGCGCGGGTGGACGCGGCGCCGGCGGGCGAACCGAAGGCTTCGGGCGCGGAGTTGTACAATCGGCACTGCGTTTCTTGCCACGGCGACATGGGTCAGGGCGCCGCGGAGTACAAGCTGCCGTTGGTCGGTGACAAGTCGGTGAAGGAACTTGGCGGCTACGTCGACCGCACCATGCCGAAGGGGTCGCCGGACGACGTCGGACCGGAAGAATCGCGGCTGATTTCGGAGTACATCCACAACGAGTTCTACTCCGAAGTCGCGCAGGCGCGTAACAAGCCCGCCCGCATCGATCTGGCTCATCTCACCGTTCGACAACATCGACTGGCCGCCGCCCATTTGTTGCAAAGCTTCCGCTGGCGGGGATCGTGGGACGAAAAACATGGACTGAAAGCGGAATACTTCTCCGACACGGACTTCAACGACAACAAGCGCGTGATCCAAAGGGTCGACCCGACCATCGATTTTTCGTGGAAGGACGGCACGCCCGACAAGGAGAAAATCAAGTCGGAGAAGTACGTCGTCCGATGGTCGGGGTCGATCGAAGCGCAGGAGACCGGCGAGTACGAGTTCATCGTGAAGACGGAAAACTCGTTCCACCTCTGGGTCAATGGTCAATGGAACGACATGCCGGTCGTCGACGGCTGGGTGAAGTCGGGGAACGACGTGGAGTTCCGCGGGACCATTTCGCTGCTGCGCGGGATGGTCTACCCGATCCTTCTTGAGATGCAGAAATCGGCCGGCCAGAAGACGGCGTCGATGCGACTCGAATGGAAGCGACCCAACCGCCCGGCGGAAGTGATCCCGGAACGCTGTCTGACACCACACCTCGACTGGCCGAAGACGTTCGTGCTGTCGACCCCCTTCCCACCCGACGACCGCAGCATGGGCTACGAAAAGGCCACGTCCATCTCGAAGGCATGGGACGCCGCCACCACCTCCGCCGCCATCGAAACCGCCGCTTACGTGGTGGCCGAGATGCACGAATGGGGCGTGCCGAAAGACGGCCCGGAGCGAGAGAAGAAGGCGCGCGAGTTCATCGGCCGATTCATCGAACGGGGTTTCCGCCGACCGCTTTCGGACGACGAGCGGAAGCTGTACGTCGATGCGATGTTCGCGTCGGCGCCGAACGACCTCGACCTGGCGGTGAAACGGGCGGTGCTGCTGACGATAAAGTCGCCGCGGTTCCTGTACCGCGAAGTGGGCAGGGAAAAGCCCGATCAGTTCGACGTGGCCTCGCGGCTGTCGTTCGTGTTGTGGGACTCGATCCCCGACGAACATCGGCGGAACGAAGCGGCCGCCGGCCGCTTGGAGACCAACGAGCAGGTTCGCCAAGCGGCTTGGGGGATGGTGGGCGACCGCTGGGCCAAGACCAAACTGCGACTGTTCCTGGAACAGTGGTTGAAGTTGGAAAACTTCGCCGAAGTCGCCAAAGACGCGAGGCAATATCCCGGTTTCGACTCGGAACTGGCGGCCGACCTGCGGACGTCGCTGGACCTGTTCCTGACGGAGTTCGTCGACGCCGACAAGCCCGACTTCCGCCGGCTGTTGTCGGAAGAGGAAACCTACCTGAACGGCCGGCTGGCCAAGTTCTACGGCGTCGACCTGCCGGCCGACGCGCCGTTCCGCAAGGTCGCGTGGGAGAAAGACGTCCGCGCCGGCGTGCTCACGCATCCGTACATGCTTTCGGGCTTCGCCTACCATTCGTCGAGTTCGCCGATCCACCGCGGGGTGTGGGTGGCGCGGAGCGTACTCGGCCGGATGCTGCGGCCGCCGCCGGAAGCGGTGACGCCGATCGCACCGGAGTTGAAGCCGGATCTGAACACGCGCGAGCGGGTGGCGCTGCAGACGAGCGATGAATCATGCATGACCTGCCATTCCATGATCAACTCGCTCGGTTTTTCACTGGAGAACTTCGACGCCGTCGGTCGATTCCGCTCGATGGAGAAAGGCCGACCGATCGACGCCACCGGCGTCTACTGGACCCGCGACGGCAGTGAAGTGAAGTTCGCCAAACCGCGAGACTTGGCCGCGCACCTACTGGAAAGCCGCGAGACCCACGAGGCGTTTACTCGGCAATTGTTCCAGTACATGGTAAAGCAGCCGTTGGCGGCGTACGGCCCCGAAGCCGCCGAACGGCTGCGGAAGGAGTTCGTCGACGGCGGCTTCGACCTGCGACGGCTCATGGTGGAAATCGCCGTCATCGCCGCGACGCAGGGCCGACCGACCTCGCCGTAACCTGAGACCTTTTTCCGACCATCCGAAGCCTCTATATTTCTTCCAGCCTATCGTCCGTCGCTCCGAACCGCTTGCCGCACGGCCGAACCGACCGCTAAACCGACCGCCGAATTGTTGCATAGGAGATCCGTCATGGCCGCTTTCGACACCCGCCGCGAGTTTCTCCGTCAGCTTGGTCTCAGCACTTTGGCGGCTCCGTTCGTGTTGAATCTGCCCGGCCTCGGCTTCGCCAACCAACAGCAGCGCAAGCAACGGCTGGTGGTGGTGTTCACGCCCAACGGCGTAGTGCCGTCGACCTTTTGGCCCGACGAAGAAGGCGACAAGTTCACCCTCAAGGAAAGCCTGTCGCCGCTTGAACCGTACAAGAACCGAATGCTGACGCTCTATGGCGTCTGCGACAAGGTGCGCGGCGACGGCGACAGCCACATGCGCGGCATCGGCTGCCTGCTGACGGGCGTGGAGCTGTTCCCCGGGAACATCCAAGGCGGCTCCGACACCCCCGCCGGCTGGTCGACCGGTCACAGCATCGACCAGGAAATCAAGGCGTTCCTCCAGGCGAAGGAGGAAACCCGCACCCGGTTCGGCACGCTGGAATACGGCGTAATGGTTCCCGAACGGGCCGACACCTGGACGCGCATGGTCTACTCCGGCCCCAACAAGCCGATCGCCCCCATCGACAACCCGTACGAGATGTTTCAGAAGCTGTACGGGCGGAAGAAAGACCAGGAAAACC
>JBOFFD010000668.1:0-2440 GCA_051648425.1 Planctomycetia bacterium | reverse complement strand
GCCCCAACGGAACGGCCGTCACACCGGCGACCTCGGCCGTCATGGGTGGGACGCAGCTCGTCTTCACCCTCGGCGACCTCACCAACGGCGACGACGACGCCGGGGCCGAATTCGTGCTCGTCGAGTACGACGCCCTGGTCGTCGACGACCCCGTCAACACCGACGGTCGGCTGGTTTCCACCAGCTTCACGCCCGAACTGAACGCCCGCACCTTCGCCGCCGCCGCCACCGGCGCCCGCGTCGTCGATTCGGTGGTGTCGGTCGAGTTCGCCACCATTGGGGTGTCGGCGACCGAAGTCGTCTTTCAGATCGTCGTCCGCAACACCGGATCGGGCGCCGCCTTCGACCTCGCCGTCGAATCGACGCCGTCGGCGGCGCAACTCGACGTGAACGCCGTCGCCTTGGGCGCCGTGGTCGGCGCCACCGGGATCGTGAACCAGTCGGATTTCGGGGCCGGCAACGTCGCCCGCTACTTCCTGGCGAAGTTGGCCGGCGGCGGCTCGTTCACGTTCACGGTCGTCGCCGGCCTGGTCGATCCGCCGGCGCGGATCGACGCCGCCGCGACCGTCCAATCGGATTCGTTGCCGGGGCCGGCCGGTTCGGTCCCCAATCCGACGGCGTCCATCAACCCGGGCGTATTCCGTTCCGGAAGCGCGACTGCGGGCGAAACCCTCGGCGGGACGACCGGCGTCGTCTGGTACGACGTCGACGGCGACGGCGCGCGACAGACCGGCGAACCGGCGCTGCCTGGTTCAACCATCGCCGTGCGTTGGTTCGGCCGCGACGGCGTCGAAGGGAACGGCGACGATGCGGTTTTCACGACGACGGCCGACGCCGCCGGCCGGTACGCCGTCGGCGGCGTGCCGATCACGACGGCCGCCGGCGTCAACCTCCGTCTGACGACTTCCCCGCCGGTGAACCGCGGCTTCAACGTCGTCACGTTCGACCCCGACGGAACAACCGACGGCGTCGCGGGCGTCCGCCTGTCGAACTCGGCCGCCGTCGTCTCGGCGGTAAATTTCGGCTATCGCGGCTCGGGCGCCCTTTCCGGCCGACTCTGGTTCGACGTCGACGCCGACGGCGACGACGCCGACCGCGACGACGTCGACGAACCGGGCATCCCCGTCGCCGTGGTGCGGACGACCTTCGCCGGCCTCGACGACCTCTTCGGCACCGCCGACGACGTCTTCTTCACCGTCGCGACCGACGGCTTCGGCTCCTACGGCCTCGCGGGGCTGCCCCGAGGCGAGTATCGGGTGGTCGTCGACGAAACGTCGCTGCCGCCCGACCTGTTTCCAACCTTCGACTTCGACGACGGCGTCGCCTCGCCCGACGGCGCGGCCCGCGTCTCGCTGGCGAATGGCGCGGACGCGGCGGCCGGCATCGATTTCGGTTACACCGGCCGACGACGGCTCGGCGAGACCGTGTGGCTCGATTTCGACGCCGACGGCCTGCAGGACGCCGACGAACCGGGCCTTACGGACGTCGTCGTGCGGGCCGTCTGGGCCGGCCCCGACGGTCTGCTGGCCACCACGTTCGACAATACGCTGGTCTTGAAGACGACCGACGCCGACGGTCGCTTCTTTTTCGTGAACATACCGGCCGGCTTGTACCGCCTGGAAGTCGACCCGGCGTCGCTGCCGATCGGCGCCATTGCCACGTTCGACCGCGACCGACTCGCCGACGGCAAGACCGAACTCGCTCTGGGACGCGCGGAGACGGCCCTGGACGTCGATTTCGGCTACCGCGGCTCGGCGTCGCTGGCCGGCGTCGTCCACCGCGACTTCGACCTCGACGGCCTCTTCTCGCCTTCGGCGGCCAACCCCGAAACCGGCGTCGCCGACGTCGAAATCGTGCTGACCGGCATCGACGTCGCCGGCAATTTCCTTCGACGGACGACCCTCGCCGGCGCCGACGGCCGATACTCGTTCGCCCATCTGTTGGCCGGCCGATACACCCTGACGGAAGGCGCGACCGACGGCTTGGTCGACGGCGTCGACCAGGCGGTGGGGTCGTTCGGCGGGACGCGGAAGGACCAGGCCGTCGGCGCCGCCTTCGATGCCATCGAACGGATCGCCCTGGGGTCGGGTCAAACAGGGGTCGACTACAACTTCGCCGAGTACGCCGCCGCCCGAATGTTCGGCACCGTGTTCGTCGACGCCGACGGCGACGGGCGGCGCGGTCCGTCCGAGGCGGGCGTCGGCGGCGTGACGGTGACGCTGCGCGGGACGGCGTTCGCCGGTACGGTCTTGGCCCGTCCGCTCACGGCCGCCGACGTGACCGGCGGTTTGAGCGTCGTCACCGGCGCCGACGGCCGGTGGGAGTTCCCGGAACTGCCGCCGGGAACCTACACGGTCTCTAAGACCGGAACGCCGGAAGGCTTCCTCGACGGCGCCGAGCACGACGCCTCCGGCGCGACGCCGCTCGCGGCGACGGCCGA
>JBOFFD010000667.1:0-2262 GCA_051648425.1 Planctomycetia bacterium | reverse complement strand
CGCCCTTGACCGCCGCCAGCGCGACCTGCGCCTTGAACGCCGCCGTATGGGACTTCCGCTTCGCCGTCATCGGGACCACCTCCGAGAGCCGCCGGTGTAGCTTAACCGGCGGTCTCATTTTAGGGGTCCACTATAGTGGAATGTTTTTGGAACAGGGAACGTATGAAAGGGATCGCTTCCAAATAGATCGGCGAAATGACAAGTTGCTCTTGCGTATTTATCGCGAGGAAGCTTTCGCCATTCCGCATGAGGCTACAGTTGTCGTTTGGGTGCTCGTTGACGATTGCCGCAACACAACGATACAGTCTTTCCATTACTTCAAGCATGTCGCTATCGCCGTCAAACGTTCCCATAATCTCCCAGTTGACTTCAAGGCCGTAGGCTCCGTAGTCTTCTTTCATGATTGTTTGGCTATAGTCGCTCAGTTCCATGATTCGTACGTCATCGAGTCCGGATATGCGTAGTGCACTGTCTGAACCGATGGAAACGCCGTCGATCGCTCCTAGCAGGCTTACCTTTTCCGACACAGGGCCGTGGCAGTGCATGAAAATGAAATAGTCGGTGGACATGCATCGCTCCTACAACACGATTTGCACCATCGTGTCGTCTTTCAAGATAACGAACACTTCTTTGAGTCCCGGGACAGGGAAATCCTTTAGCTGTTTCGTCAGATCCTCCAGCGAAAAAGTGGCGTTGTGAAGAGGGATCACAAAGCGTCCGTCGCTCTGATGAATTTTCTTCGTAATGTTGTTGTTGACGAAGCTTCGCACGCCGGACTTTAACGGCGTCTTCACGTCAAAGTAGTTGCCTTCGATCTTCAAGTCGGGCTTTGAAGTCATCCCTGGGCGGCGTGGCGGCTGCTGTTCCACCTTGTATCCGGATTTCGCGAGAACATCGGCCGAATGGTTTTCCGCTAGATCTGCCAGAATGTTATTGGTGTCTTGCTGGTTGTAGTTGATTTTCTTTCTAGTTCCTGTTGGCGTGCCATTGATGACGCCCGTCGGCCGCGTTCCACCTATTGGAACATCAAGCCGTCGGCCAACGACGTCAAGGATGCCGTCGGTTACGTCCGGAGCCTTGGCGGCGTCGGCGGGGCTTACGTCCAGCTTGACGACCAACTCCGCCGGGTAGTCGGCCGACGCCGCGGCCCGGGTCACCAGGTCGTCCGGCGTCCGCGCCAGCGTCGCCGTCTTGGTGACCGCCGCCTGCACCGCCTCGCTCAGCCCCTCCGACTTCCGCACCCCGACGAAGATCGCGCCGAAGACCGGCAGCACGGCCGCGGCCGTCAGCCCCGTCTCGGTGACGTGCCACCACTCGTTCTTCCAGTGCGTCAGATTGTACGACAGGTCGCGCGCGTCGGCCGGCGCATCCACCCCGACGAACGCCGCCCCGATCTACGTCAGCGTGCCGGCCGCCGTCTGCTTGTCGGTCCAGTTCCCCAGCGTGATCTGGTCGTAGGTGTCGGCCGTCCACTCCGCCCAGCCCTCCAGGCTCGTCCGGTCGGAGAGGCCGAGGAGGCTGCTCCAGAGCAGGTCGTTCGACAGGCCTTCGCCGGTCTTGCCGACCAGGGCGTAGGTGTCGCGGCCGCCGCCGTTGCGGAGGAACGCGAGCTTGCTGCCGCCGACGACCACGACCAGACCGACTCGCTGCTCGCCGCCGCCGACGGTGACGGTGACGGTGACGGTGACGGTGACGTTTGAACATAGAGCTTACAGTAACACTCTTCTAGAGCGTTTTGCTTTAGTTTGTATCGTAGCCGCAAGAGGTGACATACGAGCGGCAGTCGGCGGGCGTCACGTTCCGCCACGCCGTCACGGCCGCCGTCTTCACCCCTTCCGTCGTCCGCGCCTCCGCCCTCCGCGCCTCCGTCTTAATCTTCGACCACGCCTTTTCGATCGGATGTAGGTCCGGCGAGTACCCCGGCAGCCACGCGATCGCCGCCCCCGCCGCCTCGATCAACCGTCGCGCCGCCGCCGACTTGTGGACGGCGAGGTTGTCCCACACCACCACGTCCCCCGGCCGCAACTGCGGCGCCAGCTCCCGCGCCACGAACACCTCGAACGCCGCCCCGTCCATCGCCCCTTCGAACACCAGGCCCGCCAACATCCCGTCGGCCGTCATCGCCCCGGCCAGCGTCAGCCTCTTCCAGTTCTTCGGCGCCCGTCCGACCACCCGCTTGCCGCGCGGCCCCCGGCCGTAACTCCGCGTCATGTTCGTCTGCAGACCGGTCTCGTCCAGCCACACCCGACGGCCCCGGCGGCG
>JBOFFD010000666.1:0-4423 GCA_051648425.1 Planctomycetia bacterium | reverse complement strand
CGTTCGGGTCGGACTTCAGCGCTTCGGTCCCGACGGGCATGGCCACCACCAGCGTGGACATGTCGGCCGTCGCGTCGTCCAGAAGAACTTCCGCGACGCGCAAGACGGCCGTCGGCGACAGCTCCGGTTCGTCGCCCTGTACGTTGACGACGAAATCGGGCGGCGCGTCGCCGTAGAGTTTCGCCACCGCCTCGGCGATGCGGGTGGTGCCGCACCGATGCTCGAAGCCGGTGGCGACGGCCCGCGCGCCGTACGCCGCCGCGATCCGCAGCAGCCGGTCGTCGTCGGCGGCCACCACGACTTCCGTCAGCAGACCGTTCGACAACTCGACCGCCGCCGCCGCCCGTTCAATAACGTGCGCGAGCAGCGGTCGGCCGGTCTCGGCCAAGAGGAGTTTGTTCGGCAGCCGGGTGCTGGCGAGGCGCGCCGGAATCGCCACTACGCCGCGCGGCCGACCGCCGCTGAATCGAGTACCGCCCGAGGTTCGTTCGGCGTCCATGCCGATCCTTTCCGAGAAATGCGTTTCACCGCTTCGCCCCAACGTCGAAGCGGATCGGTTGTTCACTCGTCGACGATCTTACAGGCGGCGGTCTTTGCGCCTATTCCTTCTTCCGGTCGCGGGCCTTGCGGCTGATCTTATTCCACAAGCCGGCCAGGCCCATCGCCTTTTTCATTTCCTTGACGGTCTCCTCGGCGATGCGGCTGGTGCGCAGCGTGCCGTCGTAGATGATTTCCTCGACCAAACCGGCGTCGCGCTCGAAGGCGGCCCGCCGGCCGCGGATCGGGTCTAAGAAGTTGTTAATCGTCGCGATGCACTTTTCCTTCACTTCGACGTCGCCCACCGTGCCGGCGCGGTACCGTTCCTTCAGATCGTCGACCTCGGACTTGTTCGGATTGAAGGCGTCGTGGTAGGCGAAAACCGGGTTCCCCTCGACATTGCCGGGCACGTCGGCGCTAACGCGATTGGGGTCGGTGTACGCGCCCCGGATCTTCTTCGCCACCGCCTTGGCGTCGTCGGAAAGAAAGATCGCGTTGTCGAGGCTCTTGCTCATCTTACCCTTCCCGTCGTACCCCGGCAGCGTCGGCACGTCGCCCAGCATCGCCTCGGGTTCGGGGAAGACCTCGCCGTACAGGAAGTTGAATCGGCGGGCGATTTCGCGAGTGATTTCAACGTGCGCTTCGTTGTCTTTACCGACCGGCACCAGATGCGCGCGGGGCATTAAGATGTCGGCGGCTTGCAGCACCGGGTAGCCGACGAGGCCGAACGGAATGGCGTCGTCTTCAAAACGGGCGGCGCGGGCCATGTCCTTGATGCTGGGCAAGCGCGTAAGACGCGGCAGCGTCACCAGCATCTCGAAGATGAGGTTCATTTCATAGACGGCCGGCACCGCCGACTGCAGGTAGATGGTCGACTTCGCCGGGTCGACGCCGCAGGCGAGATAGTCGAGCACCATCTCTTTGACGTTGTTCCCCAACTCGCCGATCGATTCCTTGGTCGGCTTGGTGGTGAGGGTGTGCAAGTCGGCGATGATGAAGTAGCAGTCGTACTGGTCTTGCAGTTTCACGCGGTTGGCGATGCTGCCGACGTAATGCCCCAGGTGCAGCCGACCGGTGGGACGGTCGCCGGTGAGCAGGCGCTTCTTCGCCGGCGGGGCGTTGAGGGCCGGGGCGGCGTCGGTGGGAGCGGGGTCGCTGGCCATGAAGGAAAGTCCGAAAGCGAAGTCTTGAAGCGGAACGACGACGCCGGCTACAAAAACACCGCCGCCGGCCGCCCGAAGTGTACCACCCCCCGCCAAGCGGACAAGACCAGCCGACTTCCAGAGGTTGTTAAAGGCGATGCGCGAGCCGTGGGGCCGGGTTCAACCCAAGGCCGACGCCGCCTGGCGGAAATCGGCTTCAATGACCGGCCACGGCTCGATGCCCACGGAAACCCGAACCAGGCCGGCGGTGATGCCCAGGCGGCGGCGCTCGTCGGGCGTAAGACCGCGGTGCGAGGTGCCGGCGGGGTAGCTGACGGTGGTTTTCACGTCGCCCAACGAGGGGTAGAAGCCGACGTGCTGGAGGGCGCGGAAGAGGCCGTCGACGGCGTCTCGGCCGCCGGTCATCTCGAAACTCGTCATGAAGCCACCGAGCGCGGGGTAGTAGACTTCACCCACGCCGGGCAGCGTCGGCAGCAGCGCTGCCAGCCGCCTCGCGTTTTCACAAGACCGCTCCAACCGCAGATCGAACGTCGCCAGCCCGCGCAATGTAAGCCAGCAATCGAATGCGGCGGCGTGACTGCCGAACGCCGACGCCGTCTTTCGCAGCGGGTCGACGAGCGACCGCCGGCCGGCCACGCTGCCGAGCGTGACGTCGGCGTGTCCGGATAAGATCTTGGTCAGCGAGTGGACGACGAGGTCGGCGCCCAGGTCGATCGGACGTAGGAGCGGCGGCGGGGTGAACGTCGAATCGACCACCAGCAACGCGCCGGCGGCGTGGGCGGCGGCGGCGGCCCGGCCGACGTCGGTCGCGTTCAGCAGTGGATTGGAAAGGCTTTCCACGAAAACGAGCTTCGGCTTCGGTTCGGCGGCGCAGGCCGATTCGACCGCCGCCGGGTCGCGGGCGTCGAACCAACGCACGACGACGCCGAAGGCGGCGAGCCGAGCGCCCAGGACTTCGAGCGTCTTGCCGTACAGTTCCGCCGCCGCCGCCACGACGTCGCCCGGCTTCAATTGATCCAATAGCACCGCCGCGATCGCCGCCATCCCCGACGACGCCACCAGCGCCGCCTCGGCGCCTTCGCGCTCGGCCAGCGCGGCCGCTAGTTCCGCCGAGTTCGGGTGGCCGTCACGCGCATAGATGAAGCCGGCCTCTTCTCCGGAGTACAGTCGTTCCAAATGATTCAGATCGGCGATCGGAAAGACGGAGTTCAGATGAATGGATCCCGGCAGGGAGTTCGGCGTCGGCATGGTAACAAATCCTCGCGGGACTGAATTCAGAAAAGCCGCGCCGAAACAAGCTCCGGCGCTTAGGGAACGAATCCGACGGCGCGGAAACCTTTCCGCGCGTCCGGCAGTTTCTTACACGCCGTTCCTTCCACGACGAGGCCGCCGTCGTCGCTCAGCACCTGCAGGAACGGCGACGACGATCGACCGACCAAAAACAATGCTTCCGGATTCAGGCCGGCGAACGGCGCCGCCGGCTTCTGCACGGGGGCGTCGCCGGCTCGGCCCGACCATTGGTACAAGGCGGCCTTGGCTTCGTCGTCGTACGCGCCCGCCAAAATCCAATACAGGCCGGTCGACGGATCGAGTTCCATGCTGCGGACGCCGCGGCCGCCGAGGTCGAGTTCGATCGGCTGGCCGAACTTCGGCTTCTTATCCTCGGCGACCGCCGCCGCCGGGTTCTCGAAGACTAAGACGATCGCCTTCCCGCGGACGATTGGATTGCGCAGTCCGACGAACAACGACGACCCCGGCCCCTGCGCCAATCCTTCGATGTTGAAGCCGTCCTTCTCTTCGGGCGTCTTCTTCAGCGCGTCTTTGAACTGGTAGGCGGCGTGCGCCGGCGCTTCTTCGATGGCGTCGGCCAGCTTCGTCAGCGTCCGCCCGATCGGCGACAGTTTCAATGTGCCGGCGGCGAGAGAGCCATCGACCGACGCCGCCAGGAACCGCCGCCGTTCTCCGACCTTGCCCTTCTTGGTTCGGCTGTGCGACGTGATGAAATAGACCACGTCGTGAACCCGCGCCGATCCTTCCAGATCGCACTCGCCGTCCTCGCCGGGACCGTTCATTGCCGTCGAAAGATCGCTGTTCCAAACGGCGACGCCGGGCTTCGACCGGCGGAAGACCCGCAGGACGTTGTCTTCATCGTTGGCGACCAGGAAGTGGTCGTCGTCGAGCGCGACCCCCGCCGAGGCGTCGCAAATCCCCTCGAATCGCTGGACGGCTTCGTCGCCGACCGCCGAGACGGCGCACATTAGGACAAGACCGAGGGCTTCAAGGGTTCGGTGAAATCGAATCATGAATCACTCTCCGAACGGTGGAGGGGTTGGCGGCAAGACGTGCCTTCGGCGTATGGCTGCGTCGGGTCGGCGGCCAGCGACGGGTGGTGCTTCCGACGCTTCCCACGCGACCTTCACGGAATCTTTAAGAAAAATCAGATGGAATCTTCGCCGATCGCTGAAGCTGGGAGGGTCGTTCCGACGATAACGATTCCGCAGGGAGGTTCGTCGGTGCTTGAGATGATCTTGAAGCACACGCTGCGGTTCGGCGGGCATTTGCTGGCGGCGCTGCTGGCGGTGGTCGTCTTCGCGCCTGCTTCCTTCGCGGACGAAGTCCCGCCGCCGAGGCCGTTTTTGTACGCGGCTGATCCGTTTGAGACTCGCCCTTTGACGCCGCCCCCGCCGCCTATCGCAACCGACCCACCGCCGTTGGGCGAGGGA
>JBOFFD010000665.1:0-2034 GCA_051648425.1 Planctomycetia bacterium | reverse complement strand
GGAGCTTGGCGGTATGGCGATCGCGCCGGTATGGATTGCGGGGGAATGGACGGTACCGACGACTTCCGGTCGGTATCTGGCCTTCAACCCCGTGCAAAGGCGATCGTTTCCCGAAGTCGAGTATCCGTTCAGCCCCTGGGCGGATTTGGAACGAGCGCTGCACGCGGCGGCGCACGCATTTGAAGCGATGCAAGCGGCCGGCGCGGAACCGCGGGCGCGGTTCCTGGAAATCTACGCCGACCGTTTGGAGAAGATCAAAGACGCCGTCGTGGCCGCCGCCCACGCCGAGACGGGGCTGCCCGTCAAGCCGCGCCTGGCCGACGCGGAGTTTCCGAGAACCGTGAACCAGTTGCGGTCGGCCGCCGTCGCCGCGCGGGACGGCGGTTGGGCGCAGCCGACCATCGACCGCTTTAACAACATCCGCAGCATGTATGAGCCGTTGGGGCCGGTGGTGGTGTTCGGTCCCAACAACTTCCCCCTCGCGTTCAACGGCGTCAGCGGCGGCGACTTCGCGGCTGCCGTCGCCGCCGGCTGTCCGGTGCTGGCGAAGGCGAATCCGGGGCACCCGGCCGTTACCCGTTTAATGGCGGTGGAAGCCGGCGAAGCGTTGAAGGAAGCCGGCCTGCCGCCCGCCGCCGTCCAACTGGTCTACGGCATCGAATACACCGACGGCGCCCACCTTGT
Organism: Planctomycetia bacterium; assembly: GCA_051648425.1. Taxonomy (GTDB): domain Bacteria; phylum Planctomycetota; class Planctomycetia; order Kolteriales; family Kolteriaceae; genus JBOFFD01. Next base: position 1,350 of record JBOFFD010000665.1, on the reverse strand, counting down.
GTCGCATCACTTGGTCGGAGCGGCGGCGTTCACCGGTTCCAAGACGGCCGGCCTTCGCCTGAAGCAGGCCGCCGACGGCGTCGGCAAGCCGATCTATCTGGAACTGAGCAGCATCAATCCGGTGGTTGTGTTGCCAGGAGCGCTGGAAGAGCGGTTCGACGCCGTCGTCGACGAACTCGTCGCGTCGGCCCTCATGGGCGCCGGCCAGTTCTGCACCAGCCCCGGCCTGCTGCTGTTGATGTCGAGTCCGACGACGGAGCGCTTCCTACGGACGGTGTCGGACCGTTTCACCGCGGCGGTCCCCGGCACACTTCTTTCGGAAAACGTGGAACGGCAACTGGGCGCGGGCGTCGGCAATTTGGCGCATGCCGGGGCCGTCGTACTATGCGGCGGACGGCCGATCGCAACCGGCGGTTACGCCTATGCGAACACGCTGCTGCGCGCGACTGGCGCTCAGTTCCTGGCGGCGCCGGAGCTTTTTCAGATCGAAGCGTTCGGCAACGCCGTGCTGGCGGTCGTCGTCGCCGACCATGACGAAATGGAGGCGGTCCTTCGCGCCCTCGAAGGCAACCTTACCGGCGCCTTCTACAGCTCGAAAACTTCCGTTGACGAGGCGGCCTATCTTCGGTTCGCCCCGTTGCTCAAGCAGAAGGTCGGTCGCCTGTTGAACGACAAAATGCCCACCGGCGTGGCCGTCAGCTCCGCCATGAACCACGGCGGACCGTTCCCCGCCTCGGGCCATCCAGGGTTCACCGCCGTCGGAGTCCCGGCGTCGCTTCGCCGGTTCGCCGCCTTGCGGTGTTACGACGCCGTCCGCTCCGAACGCCTGCCTCCGGAGCTGCGCGACCAGAACACCCCGGCGCGACCGTGGCGGTTCGTCGACGGTTCCTGGACGCGCGACGATCTAGCGATCTGAACGGCGGCCAAGGAGGGCGGGGAGGGGTCTTACAACCCGCCTTCCAGTCCCAACTGATGGTAGTAATGCTGGATTTTGTCTTGATGTTCCAGCAGCCATTCGATCGACGGTTCGTTGTTCAGCGCTTTGCCGATCGCCTTGGCGGTCGCGACGCGGTGGGCGTCGAACAGCGCGCGGTGGTCAACCTCGGCGGCCGGCCGATCAACGATGGTCGGTTCCAGCCAAACCGAATAAATGATGCCCAAGTCGTAGACCTTGTCGCGTGGAATAACACCGGAACGGACCGCGTCGAGAACGCCGTTGGCGATGGCGGCCTGCACCGTTCCCATCAAGATGTTCGTGTATTTCGAGCTGCCGACCGTCACTTTGCTGACCATCAGCGTCACCGGCCGCACCTGCACGTCGCTGTTCAGGATGGCGAACACCTTCGTGTG
>JBOFFD010000664.1:0-1766 GCA_051648425.1 Planctomycetia bacterium | reverse complement strand
TGCCGGCCTCGCGGGCCCGGCGCAGTTCCTGCAACCGCATCGCGTTCAGTGAACCGGCGGTGTTCCAGCCGCTTTTCGTCCGCAGGTCGGGCGCCTCGAAAAACGTCGCCATCCCTTCGACGAACCATTTCGGTTGGTTCGACAGCCGTTCGTGCAGCCCCAGGTTGAACGCCAGCATGTGCGTCGATTCGTGCGCCGCCACCGCCACGTTGAACCGCCGGGCCAACCCCGCCAGTTCTTGCTCGGCCGCGTCCAACTGCTCGGCCAGCCGGGCGAGTTCCTCGCGCTGGGCGTCGGTGAACCTTGGGTCGTCCTTCAACCGTTGGTACTCGCGACGGTTTTTGTCGATCTCCTTCCGCTGAGCCTGCACGGCGCCCGAAGAGTCCTCGAAAAAGTAGAGCCGATTGTGCATCGGGCTGTAGACGCCTTCCGCGCGGGCGGCGCCTTCGTCGACGTTTTTCTCGACGTAGCGGGAGTAGCCGTCGCGCGATTTGAAGATGACGGCGATCAGCAGCCCGCGGGACGGCGTCAGCGTGACTTGGCCGGCGGCGTTGATGCGACGGTAAAAGGTCGCATAGACGCGCTCGAAGAGGGCGGCGGCGTCCTTCGCCAGCGTCGGAGTGCAGTCGTAGGCGACGAAAAAATGCGGCGTCGCGTGGAAGGAGAAACCGGCGCCCAGTTCCTTCGTCAGCACCGCCGGCAGTTCCGACGCCGTGTACCGCGACGGCGGCTTGGGTTCGCGTTTGATTTCGCGAACGTCGGCCCGATCTAAGATCTGGTAGCCGCCGTCGCGCGACTCGAAGAGGATCCGTTTTTGATCCTCGGCGGCGATTCGGCCCGACGCCTTCCGCGTCACACCCTTTTCCGTCACGCTCAACTGATCGGCCGCCGTTTCAACGGCGGGCGACGTCGCCGCGAGAATGACGGTCCAAAGAATCATTCGTCGAGCGACGGTCGTGCGGAGCCTCGGCATGGCGGTAAGTCTCGGCGGTGCGTCGGTCGGCGGTGCGTCGGTCGTCGGCGACGGCCCGCGGAGCGACCGTCAGCCGCGCGGGTGGAACTTCAAGTGTATCTTTTTCAGCCGCGAAGCGTCGACTCGGGTGTAGTGCTGCGTCGTGGCGATGCTGGCGTGGCCGAGCAGTTCTTGAATCACGCGAAGGTCGGCGCCTTCGGAGAGGAGATGGGTGGCGAACGAATGCCGCAGCGTATGCGGACTGACGCGGTCGGCGGCGCCGACGCGGCGGGCGTATTTCTTCACCAGCTTCCAGATTTCGACCCGCGTCAGCGGCTTGCCGCCCTTGCTGACGAACAGCCGGCCGTCGTCAACGCGGTCGGCGGCGAGCGCCGGCCGCAGTTGCAGCAAGTAAGCCTGCAAGCTCGCCCGCGCCCGTTCGCTGAACGGCGTCAGCCGCTGTTTGTTCCCTTTGCCCAGGCAGCGGCAGAAGCGGTCCTCCAAGGAGACGTCGGCCAAGAGCAGCCCCGCCACTTCCGAGGCGCGGGTGCCGGTGGCGTACATCATTTCCAGAATCGCCCGGTCGCGTAGGTACAATCGGTCGTCGGGCGGCTGCGGAGCGGTCAGAAGGGCGGCGGTCTGGCGTTCGCTGAGGACGTGCGGAATACGTTCCCAGAGGCTGGGCCGATTCAGCAGGTTCGCCGAGTTGGACGTAAGATAGCCGTCAAGCACAAGGAAACGGAAGAACATCTTCAGCGACGCGACGTGCCGAGCGACCGACGCCGGCGCCAAGTTCTCCCGGGAGAGGAATTCG
>JBOFFD010000663.1:0-1983 GCA_051648425.1 Planctomycetia bacterium | reverse complement strand
ATCCGGTCTACGGCGGCCCCATCGTCGTCGAACCGCCGATCGGCTTCGATCCCAACCCCACCGTGGTCGATTCCGGCCCGCGCGTCGGCGGCGTCGGCTACGACCCGTACAGCGGCCAGACCACCATCGGCGTCAATCGCTACCGCGAACGGGCCAGCGCCTACGATCCGGGCCGCGGCTTCGTCGATCCCGGTTCGTACCGGGTGGTCGATCGCATCGTCACCGACGAGTTCGGTCAGCAGTTCCGCGAATCGGGGCCGCAGTGGACCGCCGGCGGCCGGCCCCACGGCGACCTGACCCGCGAACGGGTCGTCGGCACCGGCGTGCCGGGCGTGAACGTCTACGAGACCGACCGCATCAAGTACAGCCAGCGCGGCAAGCCGTCGAACCAGCCCGCCGCCGGCTCCGCCCCGACCAACTCCCGGCCGTCGTTCAAGCCGAACCAGCCGGCCGCATCCCCGTCGCGGGCGCCCGCCCCGAACGCGCCGTCGAACAGCAAGCGGCCCACGCAAAAAGCGTCCGGCGGCGGCCCCCAGAAGGCCCCGTCCGACCGCCGCTGATTTCTTCGGTCCTTCATTGAAAAACCTACACGAACGGCCGAGTCCCCGGACTCGGCCGTTTCGCATTTCTTGCCCGCCGCCCGTGTCGTTCCGCGAAGGATCGTCGAACCAATGCGCTACACAGGGATGTCTTCGATAGCCGCCGCTTTCCTCAGCGGCGCGTCCTTCCTTGCCGATCGGTCAACGGGAAAGGACGCGCCGCCTAGGAAAGCGGCGGCTAACAAAGACGTCTTTGCCAACTTCGCCCAGACCGCCCCGGCGGAATGAACGATTTTCGTCTCGAACGGTCGCGCCGACTTTTCCGGTTGGTTTCAAAGAAAACTGGCCTCGCCTCGATTCGCCGACGGTTTTCTTGCGACGGCCGTCGACGCCGCGCCGACCGACCGAAATCCTACACGTCGACCATTTCCGCCAGGCCGAGTTTGACCAGATCGGCGCCCAACACGAACCGCGCCTCCCGCGTCCACTCGTCGAAAACCGCCGGCTCCAGTTTGAACAGGCTCGCTTGGTAGCGGTCGAGTTCCGTCTCCAGCCATTGGAAATGGGCGGCCCAGTTCACCGCTTCGTAGCTGGTGGTGTCTTTCTCGCTGCGCCATTTCACGCGATGGAACAGGAAGGTGCTGCGGGGGGTCACCAACCGTTTTTGACACGCCGCGAACACCAAGAGCGCCGACGACGAACACTCGCCGATGACCACCGCCGTGGCCTTCAGCCGGCGGTAGCGGATGAGGGTGGCGACCGCCATCGCGGTGTAGACGCTGCCGCCGCCGCTGTCGATGTACAGGGTGACTTCACCGTCGAAATCGACGTCGAGCAGCGACTGAATCACGTCCTGCTCGGTCTCCTCGAACAGTTCGCCGACGATGGCGATCTCGGCGGGCGGTTCCTGTTCTTCGGTGTGACGGTCGTCTTTACGGCGGTCGTCGCGACGGTCGTCGTCGCGGCGCGGTTTCTTAGCCATTCCGAATCCTCAAGAAGCTGCGGCGAAGTCTCGGCGGGAGAGTGGGCGGCCGGTATTGAAGACACGATAGCAGGCGGGACGACGGCCGGTAGCCGCCGTGGGAAAATTCGGTGGACGACGGCCGACCGTCAAGAAACGAAAACGACCGACGCCGTCCTTCCTTTTCGGAGGGACGACGCCGGTCGAACGGATCGACGACTTGCGGTCGGTCGATTACATCGGCTTGTTGGCTTCCAGGCTCCAACCGGCCTGCACGTTGCCCTTCGCTTTGCCGTCGGCGTCGGTCTGCGTGTAGGTCCACGAGATCGTGCCGTACGACAGCTTGACGTTTTCCAGCGGAACGTTGTCTTCACTCTGGGCTTGGCCGATCGACTCGACCGCCGCGATGATGACGTCGGTCATGACGATGGAGTAGTACTTCTGCTTGTTGCCGGTGGCGCGGCACGCTTCGACGGTGACCGT
>JBOFFD010000662.1:0-4094 GCA_051648425.1 Planctomycetia bacterium | reverse complement strand
GGCTATTCCACGTCGTGTGGGTTTCGGAATCCCTTGCTCGCGCGGCGGGCTATGCGGCGGGAACGAAGCCGGGCGGGCGCCTACGGCGTTCGTAGTCATCCTCACGGGGATCGACGAGGTTGTCGGCGGCCTGGAGGCGGCATGAACGGAACAGCGGTCGAACTTCGCTCCGATGCGCCGCGTCTCGCACCGATCGCGGGCGCTGTCGGATCCGTCGCATTCGTCGCGTTGATGATCGGCGTCGGTCGGCCCGGGTTGACGGTCGACGAACCGATCAACGTCGGCCACGGCAAGCGGTGGGTCGCGCTCTTGCGCGACGGAGGGCCGGGGCGGTTTCTTGATCCGGCGGTGGTCTATTCCTGCTGGTCGGCCGCCCATGAGCATCCGCCGTTGGCTCGATTTCTGATTGGTCTCGCCCATGCGCCGCTCGACCCGGCGCCGACCGATCCTTCGGTCTATTCCTGCGTGCTGGGTCGGCCGGCGTCGGCGGCCGCTTTGGCGTTCGCGGCGGCGTTGGCCGTGCTGCTGGCGGGTCGGTTGGCCGTGGCGGCCAAGCTGTCTCCCATTGTCGCGGGGTGGTCGGCCGGCTTCGCGGTCACCGGCATGCCCCGTCTGTTCGCCCACGGTCGTTTGGCCAGCCCCGAGGCGATCAGCGCGGCCGCCGTTCTGGCCGGCGTCGTTGCGGCGGCGTGGGCGTTCACGCCGGTTCCCTCGGCGGAAGGCCGGCCGCCGCGGGTGCGACTCCGGCGGTGCGTTGCGGCCGGCGTCGTGCTGGGGCTGGCCATGCTGACGAAGCTGTCGGCCGCCGTGCTGCCGATCGGCGTCGTCCTGGCGGTGTTGTTCTTCCACGGTCATCGGGGGCTGGCGCCGTTGGTCGTCTGGGGGACGGTCGGCGTCGCCACGTTCGTCGCTGGCTGGCCGTGGCTGTGGCCGTTCGACTTCCCCGGCTACCCGCCAGGTTTCGCGGGAACGCTGGCCCGCATGGCCGAGTTCGCGTCGGTCGGGGTGAACCGGGCGACCGTCTACGTTTGGTACTTCGGCAAGCAGTACCCGAACGCCGACGGACCGGTGCCGTGGCACTTCGTCTGGGTCTTCTTCGCCGTCACCGTTCCACCCGCGTTCCACGCTTTGGGCCTGTTTTTTGGTCTGCCGGCGATGGCTCGGCTGTGGCGGAAATCGTTCCCGGCCGTCGTTGCGACCGCCGTGCTGGGCGTCACGTTGGGACTGTTCACCCTGCCTGTCGAGCGGTACGACGGCGAACGGCTGTTCCTGCCGGCGTTCCCACTGTGGGCGGTATTCGTCGGCTTGGGGGCGGCGGCGGCCGTCGACATCCTTGCGCGCGTCGTGCCGCGTTGGGCCGCCGGCGTCGTCGTCGCCTTGGCGTTTGCGACCGCGCTCGTGCCGCTGGTTCGTCTCGATCCCCTGCAACTCGCCTACTACAGCGAGATTATCGGCGGCGCTTCGGGAGCGGAACGTTTGGAACTGGAAGCGACCTATTGGGGCGATTCGCTGACGGTCGAACTGCTTGACGCTTTCGGCGACGCCGCCGCGCCCGGCGACCGTGCCGCGCTGCTGCCGACTCTCTACCCCGGCCACGCCGTGCGGCTCGCCTCGCCGAAGTCGGCGGCCAAACAGGCGTCCGTCGTGCCCGGCGACTTGGCGAAAAAGCTCGGCTGTCGATGGGCGCTCGTCTTCAATCGGGCCGGCTATCTTCACGATCCCTTGCCAACCTGGGTGATGAAGAACGGGGCCGTGACGGCGGAGGTGTCGCGGGACGGCGTCTGGCTGGCGAGGTTGTACGCGGTCGATTTCGCGGCCGCCCCGGCCGAAGTCATGATGCCACCGGCCCCGCCGAAGGCTGGCGTGCGGTAAGCTGCGGAAGCCCGCCTTTTCCACTCCTGACGTCGGGACGAAAAATCGAAACGTAGGGCGGAATTCCGGTCCGCCACGGAGCAGCGTCGGGACGGGAGTTCTTGCCTATCCAACGAGCGGGCTTAACCGGGGACTGTCGTCCCCGGTTCGATTCCGACGCACTACACGGGCGGACTGGAGTTCCGCCCTACATTCGGATTCTTTCGGCCCAACGTGTCGGTCAGTCGGCGCAGCCGGCGGCGGCGGCGATTCGGTGGAACTCTTCCAGTTCGGCGGCGAAGCGTTCCCACGGCAGGCCGTCGATGGTGGCGGTCGGCAGGCCGGTGACGCCGTCGACCGCGCCGGCGGCGACGCAGACTTCCAACTGGCGGAAGGCGTCGGCGACCGAGGGCAGCAGCGATTCACCCGTGGCGATCGCCAAGCCGGCGGCGAGGCCCCAGGCGCCGGTGTTGGACGTGCCGGCGACGATCAAGTGATCGGCCTGCACCACGCTGGCGATCGTCGGTCCGTTCTCGATGTTTTGGTGGACCAAGGCGTTGACGCGGCCCATGCCGATTTCGTTGCCGCCGTCGCCGACGGCGATGGTGACGGGGGTGGATTCGTCGGTCGCCAGAAAGAGGGCGTCGACCGGCCCGGTGCAGGCGGAAATGTCGCGGCCGCGCATGTTGCGGTAAGTGCCGTCGGCGGTGCGGCCCGGCCGTTCGATCGAAACGAGATGGGTCGGCGCGAAATCGTTCAGCCGGCGTTCGGCGTCATCCTCCCAAATATAAGTCGGCGTCAGACCGGCGGCTTCGAGCAGCGGGGCGCCCCACCGATCGGTGAGATACCGAACCTCGACGTCCAGCCGGCGTAGCGCTTCGCCGAGCGCCCAGGCGCCCGGCGGGCCGTCGGTTTCGCAGGCGTCGGCCGACAAGATGTAGTAACCGGTGACGACGACGACCCGACGAGCCGACCGGAGCGAATAGGCGGCCGCCCGGACTTCGCCCGGCAACAGTAGCACCGCAATGCCGCGACCTCCGGGGTCTTGACAGTGAATGGCTTCGATGGCGTGCCAAGGGTCGACGGCGATCATGGCGTTCCTTGGGGGTTTTCGTCGGCGACGGACGGCGCCGACGGTCGGGTCGTCCAAAGCAGAGTCCGCCGCGCCGTCGGCGACAGCATTGGATCGGCCAGCACGACTTTCAACGTCGACTCAATCTCGGGATCGCGTCGTCGATAGCTGCGGTGGAAGGCCAGGGCCGCGGTGGTTTGAATGAGCGCGTTCGGATCGCGGACGACCACCGCGAGGAACTCCGCCGCCAGCGGTTGGTCAAGGTCGCTCAACGTCTGTAACGCCAGTTTTCGGTGGAGGAGCGGTGGATACTGGGCGAGGGCGAAGTCGCCGACGCCGAGCCAACGGACGTTGCTCAGGCCGCGGTGGTCGTCGTGCAGACCGAGCGCGTTGAGGAGCGGTTGCTCGATCAAGGTCCGCTGCTGCTGCGGATTGAAGAACGCCTCGGCGAGGACGGAGTCGATCCGCCGCGGATTATTGGCCAAAAGGTAGTAGGCCGAGAGCGCGTTTTCGTTCTGTTCGATTTGACGGCGTAGGTATTCGTAGCAGCCGGCGGAATCGGCCGTCCCCAACGCCAGTTCGACCAGTCCGGAGTCGCGCTGTTTGACGGTCAAGACCTCGGCCTCGGCCGGCGTGCGAGCTCTGGTCAACTGCGCGACGAGGTTCCGCAGTTCCTTGGTCAGGGGCGGCCTGGCCGTCGCGGCGTTCGTCAAGGCGTTCGGATCGTCGGCGACGACCGCCAAGAGGTCGCGGGCGCGGCGGTGGACCGAGGCGAGCGGGTGCTCGGCGGCGAGGGCGAGCAGCTTCGCGTGGGCGTCGGGCCGAACGCCCGCGCCATTGACGAACGCCTCCCAAAACATGGGGCTGCGGAAGGTGTAGCCGTCGCCGAAGTACTCTTCCAGAAACCGCACCGCTTCCGGGTCGTCGAACGACGACAAGAGAGTCAAGACGGCCGCCTGCTCCGCCGGTCGATCGATCTGGTCCCACTCCCAGTGCAGCGGACCGATCAACTGGCGGGCGACGTCGCGGCAGGCGTCCGGTGATCGAAGGTTGCACATCGACAGCAGCAGCGTCTGCGTTTCCAAGGTCGGCGACCAACGGGCCGACCGCATGCGCGGCCGCAGCAGATCGACCAGGAAATCCTTCGGCGTCGCGTTCGTCCATTGCAGCG
>JBOFFD010000661.1:0-3241 GCA_051648425.1 Planctomycetia bacterium | reverse complement strand
CGACCGGCCGTTGCGTGGGGCGGTTCAGCGTCATGATGATGCGTCGGCCGCCGTGGTCGTAGCGGACGTCGGTCATGAACGTCTTAATCATCAGGATGCCGCGGCCGCTCGACAACATCGATTCGTCGAAGCAAGGCTCTTCGTCGTCCTCGGCGCCGCCGACCGTCTCGGCGATTTCGGCTTGCCGCGCGTGTTTCGCCATCACCGCGTCGACGTCGAACCCAGTTCCTTGGTCGGTGAACATCCATTGACACCGCCGGCCGTCGTAATCGACCTGCACGTCGACGGTGCGCGAGGCGAATTTCGGATCGCTGAGGTGTCGAGCCAGCGCTTCGGCGAAAACGTTGTCCCCCTGTTCCTTGAGCGAGGATGGAATCTCCAGGTTGCCGTGAATCACGGAATTCGTCAGCGCTTCGTGCAGGGCGATTTCAATTTTGAAGCACTGCTCTTCATCGATAACGCCGCACTGGACGGCTTTTTGCTGGAGGAACCGGACGGTCTCCTCGATCCACTCGGGACGACTGGGAATCGTCAGTCGGGAGTGGTCGCGTTCCACCACCAGCGCCAGGCTGGGAGATTCTTCAGCAGACACGGTTGAGCCGCTCCTGTGGTTGCGACAGGTGGACGCAGGTGCAATCCGGTCGTGGACCCCCGATCGGGCGTCGTCCGTCGGCCCGCCCGTCGACCGGAACGCCGAGATTCGGAGGACCCGCGACACCAAACGGGCTTCGCCGGCGCTGGTGGCAGTGTACGACAAACGCCGTCGCGTCGCCAATCGGCCGCCGGGGGAACTTCGTCGGCGCGATGCCGCCGGCATCGGTCGTTCGCGATGGTCGGTGGTACATTGGACGCCGGCCCTCGGCGCCCGCTATATCGATCGATGCCGTCCCAATTCCGCTCGTCGCCGAACCCTCCTTAGGAGTCCCGTCATGCCGATCGCGTCTTTCCGCCGGCTTCTCGCCGTCGGCCTGCTCGCAGTGTTGGTGGCCGTTCCGGCGTCGACTGGGCCGGTCCATGGTGAAGACAAGGTCTTCCGCGCCGGTGCCGCCGCCGTCGACGTCACGCCCGAGCGCTTCCCCATTTCGATGACCGGCAGCTTCACCGACCGCCAGGCACGCTACGCCTTCGACAAACTGTACGCCCGCACGTTGGTTCTGGACGACGGCGCGACCAAAATCGCGCTGTGCATCCTCGACAGTTGCCACGCGCCGCGCGAAATCTACGACGCCGCGAAAAGGAAGGCGGCCGCCGCCACCGGCATTCCCGTCGAGCGGATGTTGATGGCGGCCACTCACACGCACACCGCACCCACGGTCTCTTCGGGCGTCTTCACCAGGGCCGACGCGGAGTACGTCGCGTTCCTGAAAGAGCGGCTGGCCGAAAGCGTCATTCAGGCCGACAAACGGCGGGTGCCGGCTCAGATCGGCTGGGGCGTCGCCGAGTGCCCCGACGAAGTCTTCTGCCGTCGTTGGCTGGTGAAGCCCGGAACCGTGCTGACCGACCCGTTCGGCAAGACGACCGACAAGGTGAAAATGAATCCGGGCCACGCGCTGCCGATGCTGGACAAGCCGTCCGGGCCGGTGGATTCGCAGATCGTGTTTCTTTCGGTGAAGGATTTGAACGGCCGGCCGACGGCCCTGTTCGCCAACTACGGTTTGCACTATGTCGGCGACGTACCGGCCGACGCGCTGTCGGCCGACTACTTCGGCGAATTCGCCGTGCAAATCCGTAAGGAACTGGTCGAAGACGACCCGAGCGCCGACTTCGTCGGCATGCTAAGCAACGGCACGAGCGGCAACGTCAACAACATCGACTACAGCAAGCCGGCGCCGCCGGCCGGGCCGCCGATGTCGCGCATCAAGGCGGTGGCGTCGAAGGTGGCGCGGCTGGCGGCGGCCGCCGAGAAGAAGGTGCGCTACAGCCGCTGGGAGTCGATCGCCATGACGCAGGTCGAGTTGCCGCTGGCGACCCGCCGGCCGACCGCCGAGCAGCTCTCGGAGGCCGAAACGGTATTGGCGAAGCCGATCGACCAGCGCGGCGGCGTGCTGCCCGACTACTACGCCCGCGCCGTGACGGGAATGAAGGACTTTCCCGCCGAGCGTAAGATGCCGTTGCAGGCGATTCGCGTGGGCGGGCTGGCGATCGTCACCAGCGCTTGTGAAACGTTCGCCGACACCGGTCTTGAGATCAAGGCGAAAAGCCCGTTCAAACCGACCTTCGTCGTCGAACTGGCGAACGACGAAATGGGCTATCTGCCGACGCCGGAGCAACACCTGCTGGGCGGCTACGAAACCTGGTTGTGCAAATGGAGCAGCCTCGAACCGGAGGCGTCGTCGAAAATCCGCGACAAGCTGCTGGAAATGCTGGGCGGTCTGAACGAGTCGAAGTAAGAAGCCCGGTCTTATTCCACGGCGTCTTCGAGGTCCGCTTTCTCGGCGTCTTCGGCGAGTTGCGCTTTGAACGCCTTGAAGTCGGCGTCTGAATCTTCGACTGTCGGCTTGTCGTATTTTTTGAGCGGCAGTTCGATGGTGAATCGGCTTCCCTCGTTCGGCCGGCTTTTCACTCGTACGCTGCCGCCGTGCTCTTGTACGATCTTCTTCGTGACCGCCAGCCCCAGGCCGCTGCCGCGCGCCCCCTTCGTCGAATGGAAGATCTGAAACAGTTTTTCGTGTTGATCTTCGGCGATGCCGCAGCCGTTGTCGGCGACGGCCGCCTTCACGATCTGCCGTTCCAAGTCGAACGAAGTTTCGACCAGCACGCGGGGGGCGTCGCAGCCGTCGACGGCGTCGATCGCATTGGTGACGATATTGAGCAGCGCCCGATGGATGCCCTCGGCGTCCAACATCGTCTCCGGCATTTCGTCCGCTTTGCGCAGCGTCAGTTCGACGTTCCGTTCCTTCGCGCGCGGCGCCATCAGTTCCACGACGTCGGCCGCCACCGCGTTGAGGTCCGCCGGTTCGAGCGCCGGCTGCCGTTCCTTCGAGATGCTGAGCATGTCCATCACCAAGTTGTAAATCTTATCCTGGTTCTTCTGAACGATGCCCCAGCCTTGTTCCAGCACGTCGAGCTTTTTGTCCTTGATGCCCAAGTCGATGAGATAGCTGCCGCTGCGGACCCCTTGCAGAATGTTCTTGATGTGGTGGCTGAGGGTGGCGATCGTCTGACCGATGGCGGCCAGACGCTCGGCCTGCATCATCGCGTGATAGAATCGGTTGTCTTCGATCGCGAGGCCGGCCTGATA
>JBOFFD010000660.1:0-1830 GCA_051648425.1 Planctomycetia bacterium | reverse complement strand
AGCTCGGCGGCCTCCGGGGAATTCGGTTCCGATCGCGCCATGATGCGAAGACTCCCAAATGAAGTCCCCTTCAACGGCGCAAAAACCATGCCGAAACGACGCGGCCCACCGAAGAATGTAAAGTAAGCACCATTGGGCGGGACGCCGACACCACAATCGGAAGAACGGGCAGGAAGGAAAAAGCTAGTTGGCGCCGAAGTCGATCAGCAACGCGGCGTCGATCAGCGCGGGTTGGAGCGCGGCCGATCGGGCGGCCGCGCCGCGGAGGCGGGCGGTCGTCTGTTCGACGCTGAACGCGCCGGCGCCGCCGACGACGGCGGGGCGCAGGCGGAAGTTCGTGTACTGGCGGCCGGCCGTCTGGTCCCAGCCGCGGAAGCGCATCGTCGCCGCCGGGCCGCCCGAACCCGCCGGCACGAATCGCAGCCGGGCGAAGAACGGGACGAGGAACGGCCGGGCCGAAGAGGCCGTGCGGATCGTCCGCCAGGTACGCGCCCGCTGCGCCAGGAACTGCCACTGGCCGCGGCCAGTCAGTTTGGTGATGGCGAGGCCGGTGAAACGGGGCAGCCGGTCGACGTCGGTGAATCGGCCGCGCACCAGGGAAATGACGCTGGAGCCGTTGCGGCCGCCGGCGACCGTCGGCGGTCGCGGCGACACGAGCCGCGGCGCGTCGTTCACCGAGGCGACGGTCAGGGCGACGGCGGTCGGGGCCGACGCCGCCGACCGGTCGCCGACGGCGGCGCGGGCGGTGAGTGTCAGCCGGATGACGCCGCGTTCGGTGGAGTTGAAGTTGGCCGGCGGGGTGAAGGTCAGTCCGGCCAGGTCGGCGGCCGCGACGCGCCAAACGCCGCCGCCGGCGTCGACACCGGCCGAGAACCGCGAGCCGACCGGCGCGCCGGCGATGTCGACCGTCACCACCGTGCCGGCCGGCGAGCCGTCGCCCGGTCGGACGGCGATGGTCAGCGCGACCGCCGCGTCTTCACGCCCGGCGACGGCCGCCGGGGTCGTCAGCACCGGCGCGGTTGGTTCCGTGGCGGACGGCGGCGGCTGCTGCGGCAGCGGCGGAATGACACCGTTTCCGAGAGCGAAGGTCGCCGTCCCTAAGAAGCCGGCGGCGGTCGCCGAGACGATGTAGGAACCGGACACGCCGTTGGCGGCCACCGCAATCGACGCTCGACCGTCGGCCCCGATCACTGCGGTGAACGTCGCCGGGTCCGTCGAAGCGCCCGTGGTCGGCCCGGTGAACGTCACCTCGGCGCCCGCCACCGGTACGCCGTCGGACGTCACCACCACGACCAACGGGTTGGTGAACGCGGCTCCGATTTCCGTCGACTGCCCGCCGCCCGATTCCGCCGTGATGATGAAGCCCCGGCTCTCGAACGCGCCGATGTCGCGCGTTCCCACCGGCGCCACGCCGCGTTGGTCGGGGTCGGTTCCACTCCCGGCGTTCAGCGCGCGGCTGCCGGGCAGCAGAGCGTGGGTTTGCGTCGAGCCGCCGTAGGCGGCGAGCGGCGCCAAGAGAGCGTTCGTCACGCCGACGATGTTGCCGCCGACGCCGTCGACCAACCCGCCGGAACCGCCGTCGCCGATGAGGTTGAACGAACTCCCGGCTTGAACGGCCCCGCCCACGTCGTTGGAGGATAGATCGCGTTTGTTGCCGGCGACGATGGTCGACGTCAGTACGACGGTTCCCGTTGCTTGAACGCCGCCGCCGCCGCCGCCGGCGTTGTTGCGGGTGATGGTGCTGTTCGTGATCGTCACGGTCCCGCCGTCGGCGTTGTTGACGCCGCCGCCGAAGCCGTTTAGCGTCGAGTTGCCGCTGATGGTGCTGTT
>JBOFFD010000659.1:0-1648 GCA_051648425.1 Planctomycetia bacterium | reverse complement strand
GAAATCGCCGTCGTCGGCCTGCTGACGGCCCTCGGCGTCTTCGCCGTCAACGCCGGCTTCCCGTCGTGGCACGGCGGCTGGTGTACCGGCCCGCGCTTCCTCACCCCCCTCTTTCCGCTCGCGGCGCTGGCCGTCGGCGTCTGGCTGGCCGGCCCGACCGTCGGTAAGACGGCGCGCTCAGTCCACGCCGCGGCGGTCGCCGTCTGGTTGGCGGCCGGCGGCGTCTCGCTTTGGTGGGTGACGGTTTGCAACGTCGCCGGCGCCCGCATCCCGCAGGACGTCCCCCGGCCGGTCGCCGAATACGCCGGCCCGCTGCTGTCGGCCGGCCGCGTCGAACCGCACGTGGGCGACTGGATCTTACGCGCCGTCGCCGTCACACCGTCGGACGGCTGGCCGGGCGCCGTCGCCGCCGTCGGCGTCACGCTGGCGGCCGGCGTCGCCGCCTGGCTCGTCGCGAAACGATCCGACCCCCCCGCGACACGGAGCGTCTGAATGCGCTTGGCGTACGTGATCGTCGTCGAACGGCCGACGTCGGACTGGCGGCGCCTCTTTACGTTGCTGCACCATCCGGACGACGTCTTTCTCTTTTTGTTCACCGGCGGCGCTGCTTCCCGCCACGTGGAAGAATATAAGACGCTGACGGCGTCTTACGCGAACGTCGCCGCCGTTCGGCCGGGGTCGGCGGCGAGTCTCGAAACGCCTGTCGGTCGACTCAGAGCCGTCGATGCGGCGATTCAGACGGCGCTGACTTTCTCGGCCGACTGGACGCACCTCGTGCAACTGAACGACGCGCATCTGCCGTTGAAACCGCGCGGCGACGTGGCCGGTCGACTGGCGCTCGAACCGACGGGACGGCGCCTTTGGGAAGGACCGACGGGATTCGTCCTGACGCGGTCGGCGGCCGAGCAGGCGGTGAAATTGCAGGACGTCATTTATCGAGTGACGAAAGAGAGTGTTCCCACGTTGGCGGCCGCTGCCCATTGCCTCGTCCGCGACGCCGAAACTTCCGTGGACGACGGCTTCTTTCTTACGGCTCCGAACAAGATCTGGACCGCCGCCGACCTGCCGACGCTGTACGATTCGTCCGCCCTGTACGCCCACCCCTTCGACGCCGCCGCCGACTCGCGCGTAGTCGAAACGCTCTTTGAGATGCTCGACCCGAGCAAACGCTTCCGGCGACCGGTCTTCAGAACGCCGTCGGTATAGTCGCGGCGCTCCGCCGACTCAGACGGCGGTTGGCGACGAGGTCTTGTTACTCACTGTCAGATTGATCTTTTGCGCCGCCGACGGACGGATCGTCCTTCAGAGCCCGAGGCGTGACGGTTTTTTGCATGAAAAAACGCAGCCCGTCGCTCATGCCTGCGACTTGCGTCCTATTACGTCGGCGTGGATGTTCGCCGGAACTTTTCATCTATCGCCGACGCTGTCCGGGCGATTCGTCTTATCCCTGAAAGGCAGGGCTTCCAAGGTGTGCGGCCTTTGCATATTACGTCGGTAAATAACAATGCTGTAAAGATGACGGCGACGTGTCAGCGGCGTCAGGTGTACTGCTCTTCCGGATGCCTGAAGTAGGACGCCGCCTTCTCCGGCAGGCCGCGGAGGGTCTCCATGAACTCGTTCACTTTCCCGCGCAGCTCCGCCGTCGTCT
>JBOFFD010000658.1:0-2470 GCA_051648425.1 Planctomycetia bacterium | reverse complement strand
AACCGTGGCAGGGGCAGCGGGTCTTCCACGTCTTGCTGGCCGTGCTGCGGCAGCGGGGCTATTCAGAGGACGAGATCTTCGGCATCCGCACCGCCGTTGAAGAAGCGGTCGTCAACGCCATCCGCCACGGCAACGGCCTCGACCCTAATAAATTTGTGCGCGTCGGATTCTCCGTCAGCGAGCAGCATTTGGTGATCGAAGTCGCCGACGAAGGCAATGGTTTTCA
Organism: Planctomycetia bacterium; assembly: GCA_051648425.1. GTDB lineage: Bacteria > Planctomycetota > Planctomycetia > Kolteriales > Kolteriaceae > JBOFFD01. The sequence goes on along the minus strand of JBOFFD010000658.1, from coordinate 2,244 downwards.
ACCCGAAGCGGTCCCCGATCCTCGGTTGCCGCAAAACCTCTGTCGGCCGACCGGTCGGGGCCTGTTGCTCATGCGCTCATTCATGACCGAATGCCAGTTCCTTCCGCCCGGCAACATCTGTCGCATGCGGCGCGTCCGCAAGCCCGCCTGACTCGGCCGCCCCGCTTCGACTGTTTACAGAAGGAATTCGGTTGCGATGTCGACGACCCGCCTGCAACAGTTGGAAACCTTGCTCGCCGCCGCTCCCACCGATACGTTCCTGCTTTACGGGCTGGCCATGGAACACGTCAAGGAAGGGAACTCGGCCGAGGGCCTGAGGCGCCTCAAAGAACTGGCGGCCGTCGCTCCGGACTACGACCCGGCGTTCTTCCGGTTGGGGCAGCTTCTGGCCGAGGCCGACGAACCTGAAGAAGCCCGCGCCTGGTTGGAGAAGGGAATCGCCGCCGCCCGCCGCAACGGCAACCAGCACGCGCTGACTGAAATGGAAGCCTTCCTTGATCTTCTGTAACGCCGCCGTCGCGCGAGCGAAAACCTATACTATCCTGTAAGAGGATAGAGACCGCCATGCGATGAAAACTTCCTTCCTTCTGACCGCCGCCCTGGCCGCGACGCTCGTCCTCGCCCTGGGGAACTCTTCGGAACCAGGCGCGGCCGGCCCGGTGTCGGTCGAGATTTTCGAGCCGAACGCCGTCGATTTCACCTGGCCCTCCCGCTGGGGCGAACCAACCGAATCGTACGTCGAAGAGGCGTTCGGGTTCTTCCACATTCCTTGGCGGTACACCGCCACCGGCGTTCGCGACGACCGCAGCCACCCCTACTTCGTCCGCGCCACCGCCCGCATTACCCTGCCCGCCGGCGACTACCGACTGCTGATACGGGCGCGATCGGCGGCTCGGCTTCGGATCGACGGCGTCGAAGCCGCTTCCTTACCCTATCTGAAAACGGCCGACGATCCGCACGGCAAAGTTCGGCACGACGCTCTGACGTTGGGCCGGACTCGCTACGTCGCCGCCGGCGACCATGAAACCCTGACGACCTTTCGCGCCACCGGCCGATCGCAACAGTTCGTTTTCGAGTTCGTCGTCGGCGGCAAGCGCAACGGCGACATCTTCCGCCCGGAAGTCGGCGAACCGCACGTCGGCGTGGCGCCGGCGGAAACCGACGACTTCGTGCTGTTGGCTCCCGCAAGCCGCCCTCCGCTGACCGACGCCGGCTGGGACGCCTACCGCGCCGACCGCGAACCGCGCCTACAAGCGCTGGAACAACGACGCCGGCGCGCCGCCTTCGCCGAACACGCCGACTACTGGGCCTACCGCCGCCGCGCGGCCGACGGCTTCGTCGCCAACCACCCCGCCCCGCCGGTTCCGTCGTCGACGAGCGACCTGCCGGCGGAAAACGCCGTCGACCACTTTCTCAATGCGACGGCGGTGAAGGCCGCCCGGCGCCGCACCGACTCTAAGACCATCGACTACCACCGCGACGTCGCCTCGATCTTAGAGCGGTCCTGTCTGAGCTGCCACTCCGCGAAGCCGCGCGGCGGGCTTCGGCTCGACGACCGGACCGCGCTTCTTACCGGCGGCGACTCCGGCGCGCCGAGCGTTGTTCCGTATAAGCCCGAGGCGAGCGAGCTGCTACGTCGCGCCCGATCGGACGATCCCGGCGAGCGAATGCCCCCGAAGGGCGCCCCGCTGAAACCGGCCGAACTCTCGGCGCTAGAGCGCTGGATCGACGAAGGCGCCGAACAGCCCGAGACCGCGGGCGTCGACCTCGCCGTTCTGCCGCCGCCAACCGAAGACCTGGCGTTTCTGCGGCGGGCGACGCTCGACGTCGTCGGCAGGGTTCCGTCGCCCAGAGAGGTGCGGGCCTTCCTCGCCGACGCCGCACCCGACAAAAGGAACGCGCTCGTCGACCGCCTGCTCGCCGACCCGCGTTGGGCCGACGCCTGGATGCCGTACTGGCTCGACGTCCTCGCGGAAAACCCGTGCCTGCTCATCGTCACGCTGAACAACACCGGCCCGTTCCGCTGGTGGTTGCACGAAGCGTTGCAGGACGACAAACCTTGGGACGTCGTCGTGACCGAATTGGTGGCGATGGAAGGCAGCCTTCTCGGCGGCGGCGCCAACGGTTTTTCCTTGTCCACCGGCAACGACGCCCCCGAAGCCGCCAAGGCGGGCATCTTAACGACCGCCTTCCTTGCCGTCGAAATGAAGTGCGCCCGCTGCCACGACGCCCCCTTCCACGCCG
>JBOFFD010000657.1:0-4294 GCA_051648425.1 Planctomycetia bacterium | reverse complement strand
AGAGCGTCGGGGCAACCGACATGATTCGCAAGACGCTGGCCGAGAGCGAAGCGAAGCTGGAGGCGACGAAGAAGCGGATCGCCGAGATGCAAGCGAAAGTGGAGCAGCAAAGCGCCGAACTGCAATCGGTTGTCCCGACCGTTCCTAAACTGCCCGAACCGCCGCCGCCCCCTCCGCTGCCGCCGCCGCTTTCGGGCATGCAGCTTCGGGCCGAAGTCTTGCAGACGTTCGGCTACACGAATCCGACCAATGCAACGCCGACGACCAACGCCCCCGAATGGCAGGATTGGCTCGGTCGACCGCCGGGCTGTTGAGGCTTGGAATCGGTCGTCAGGCCGCTTCGGGACCGAACAGGACGTCCATCACCCGGTCGAAATCGTCTTGGTTCTCGAAGTGGATCGTGACGATTCCCTTGTCCTTCGCCCGCGGCACGATTTCGACCTTCGCGCCGAAGCGGTGGCGCAGGTCGCTTTCCAGCGACAGGATGTGGTTCGATTTTTCAAACCGCCGGGCGGGCGGTTTGGGCGGGGCGGCGGCGGTGGCCGGCTGCTTCGTCTTCACCAGCGCCTCGGTTTGCCTTACCGACAGCCCCTCCGCGACGATCCGTTGGCACAGCGCGGTCTGGGCCGCGTCGTCGCCCAGCGCCGCCAGCGCCCGCGCGTGGCCGTTGCTGATGCGCCCGGTCGACACCGCCTGCTGCACGGCTTCCGGCAAGTCCAACAGCCGCATAAAGTTGGTGACGGTCGATCGGTCGACGCCGATCTGCGACGCCAGCTCCTCGTGGGTTGAGCCGTACCGTTCGACGTACTCTTGAAAGGCGGTCGCCTTCTCGATCGGATTGAGATCCTGCCGCATCATGTTTTCGACGAGCGCGCACTCGAACGTCTGCCGGTCGTCGATGTCCAGAACGCGGACGGGCACGTCGACGCAGCCGGCTTCCTGAGCGGCGCGCAGTCGGCGTTCGCCGGCGACCAACGGGTAGCGGTCGCCGCCGGTCGCCCGCACTAGAATCGGCTGCAACACCCCGTGGACGGCGATGCTGCGGGCCAGTTCTGCCAGTTCCTCGGCGTGGAAATCGCGGCGCGGTTGGAACGGATTGAGGTCGACGGCGTCGATGGGCAGACGGGTGGGCGCGCCGGCGACTTCGGGAACTTCGCGGTCGAGCGAGTCCAAAAGGGCGGTGGGCGCGTCGTCGTCGACGCCCAACAGGCTTTGCAAACCGCGGCCAAGCTTCTTGCGGGAGTTCATCGGCGGTCGTCCTTCTCGCCGGCCGCGCCCGCCGTCGCGGTTGCCATGCCCGGCGCGTCCATCCGTCGGCTTATACCCTCCGCCGAAAACCCCCGCAAGCGGAACCGACGGCCCGTGGTACTCTGCCGAGAGCAGGCAAGGTGCAGCGGCGGGAAACCCGTGAAACTTGTGGTGCGGGCGTCCCGCATGCACGAACCGGCGTGCCGCCGTGTGCTACGAAGATTCGTGCAGACGGGACGTCCGCACCACAACGGATCGAACCGTTCTCCCGCCTCAGTTCGGCTACGGCCTTTTCGTCGCAGCGCCGTCGGTGAGGTGGAACGGTACAACCTCCCGCAAGCGACACCGATCCCGACGGAGCATGCAGGGTGGCCGACGACCGTTCTTTTCGACATCCCCTCGGCGACGCCCAGCGCCGGTTGCCGGGCGACGCCGGCGCGGCGGCGCGGCCTCCCGGCGGCGTGCTGCTGCTTGTGTTGGCGCTCGCCTTCAGCGTCGTGCCTTTGTCACTGCTGGGCATCGGCGTTTGGGGCTACGGCGTCGGCGTGTACGCCCGACTTTACTGGAACAAGACCGAAGGCCGGGTGGTGCGCAGCGAGGCGTCGATCCACGAAACCCGCCAGGGCCGGCTGCAATTCGCGCCGTCGATCGACTACACGTTCGACGCCGGCGGCCGCAGCGTCGCCGGCAACCGCTACTTCGTCACCGGCGACTTCTACACCTTCAGCGAGGTGAAGATCCTCGACGTGGTGAAACGCTATCCCGCCGGCGCCGCCATTCCGGTCTACTACGACCCGGCCGACCCGGAGAATTGCACGGTCGACGTCGGGCCGGGCTTCTTCGCCATCTTCCTGGTGTTTCCGTTCGCATTGTTCTTCCTGTCGGCGATGCTGGTCGGCTGGCTGTTCTCCCGGTGGCTGAACCCGGACTATCGCGGCTGGGCGGTCGGGCCGGTCTACGTGCGGTCGACGGGCGATGGCTGCACCGTGTACCAACCAGGGGCGAAGTGGGTGGGGGCGTGCATGGCCGGCGCGATGGCGGCGGTGCTGCTTTCCGTGGTGACCTACGCGGCGATGGTGCTGCCGCGGTGGGACGCGGCCTTCGTCGGGCTGGCTGGGCCGGCGGTGTTCGCGCCGGCGATGCTGCTGGGGGCGTGGCTGGCGCCGGCGGCCCGGCGGCTGGTCGTCGACCCCATTGGCGGAACGTGGTCGCTGGACGGCGCGGCGCTGCCGTTGCACACCCTGGTGGCGGTGCGGATTTCGCCGGAACAGATCGAGGCGGGGTCGCCGACGGCGGTGGAAATCGTCACCGCGAAGGGTGTCGAAACGCCGTTCCACCCGGCGACCCTGCGCGACGCCAGCCTGCTGGCGGCGGCTGTCGCTCTGCCGGCCGGCCTGGACGTCCAGTTCGTCCAACGGCCGTGGACCAACACCGATCGCGACCGCATCGAACAACTGCTCGAAACCTGGCGGGTCGCCGACGCCTTCGCGCCGATCGCTTGACGGCTAGGGCTCGCCCCTGGAACTAGGTGAGCAAACCGTCCATTCCGCGCTCCAAACTCTTTTGTGGTGCGGGCGTCCCGCCTGCCTCCGTTCACAAGCGGCACTCGCGCCCCGTCGGTCCGTTACTCGTCGGTGACGCAACCGAACGACGCCGGCTTCACCCGTTGGATGTACTTGAACAGCGTGCCGCGGACGGCCTTGTACGCGGGCGCCGTCCAGGCGGCGCGTCGCCGGGCGAATTCCGCATCGCTGACGGCGGCGTCGAGCCGTTTCGTCTCGGCGTCGATCGTCACCATGTCGCCGGTCATGAGCAGGGCCAGCGCCCCGCCTTCCTGCGCTTCGGGCGTGACGTGGCCGACGACGAAGCCGTGGGTGCCGCCGGAAAACCGACCGTCGGTGATGAGGGCGACGCTTGACCCCAAGCCGGCGCCCATGATCGCCGAGGTGACGGTCAGCATTTCCGGCATGCCCGGCCCGCCCTTCGGTCCCTCGTAGCGGATCACGACGACGTCGCCCGCCACGATTTCCTTCTTCTCCAGCGCGGTCAGGGTGTCTTCTTCCGAGTCGTACACCTTGGCCGGTCCACTGAACGTCAACCCTTCCTTGCCGGTGATTTTGGCCACAGAACCGTCGACCGCCAGGTTGCCGTACAGGATGGCGATATGGCCGGTCTTCTTGATCGGGTTGGAAAGCGGCATGACGATCTTCTGCCCTTCCGCCAGGCCCGGCAGGTCGGCGAGGTTCTCGGCCAGGGTCTTGCCGGTGCAGGTCATGCAGTCGCCATGCAGCATTCCCTCGGCCAGCATGAACTTCAGCACCGCCGGCACGCCGCCGATGCCCTGCACGTCTTCCATCACGTACTTGCCGCTTGGCTTCATGTCGGCCAGGAACGGGGTTTCGTCGCTCGCCTTCTGAAAATCGTCTTGGTTCAACGGCACGCCGACCGCCCGCGCCATGGCGATGAGGTGCAGCACGGCGTTGGTCGAACCGCCCAACACCATGACGAGGCGCATCGCGTTCTCGAACGCCTTGCGGGTCATGATGTCGGACGGTTTCAGGTCGAGTTCCAGCATTCGGCGGACGGCGGCCGCGGCGCGCAGGCATTCGTCGATCTTGCCGGGGTCGGTGGCGGGGATGGACGAACTGTACGGCAGGCTCATGCCCATCGCCTCGATGGCCGACGCCATCGTGTTGGCGGTGTACATGCCGCCGCAGGCGCCGGCGCCGGGGCAGCTTTTCTGCACGACGGCCGCCCGTTCCTCGTCGGTGATCTTCCCGGCGAGGTATTCGCCATAGACCTGGAAGGCCGACACGACGTCGAGCTTTTTGTCGCAGTAGACGCCGGCGCGGATGGTGCCGCCGTAGATCATGAGGCCGGGCCGGTTCAGACGGGCCATGCCGATGATCGAGCCGGGCATGTTCTTGTCGCAGCCGGGGATGCAGACGACGGCGTCGTACCACTGGGCCGAGACGACCGTTTCGATGGAGTCCGCGATCAGGTCGCGGGACTGCAGCGAGTAGTTCATCCCCTCGGTGCCCATCGA
>JBOFFD010000656.1:0-3925 GCA_051648425.1 Planctomycetia bacterium | reverse complement strand
CGGCCGGCGAAGTAGGTGCGGCCTTCGTCGACCGAGAGGTTGTAGGTGCGGAACGGTTGGTCGTCCGGGGCGTCTTCGCGGCGCGCGGCCGAGACCGTCGCGCGGCGGCCGTCGGCCAGGCACAATTCGTCGCCGAGGGCCAGTTCTTCGGCGGCGACGAAAGCGGCTCGGCCCAGGTCGTAGAAGGGGTGGTTGGGGGTGGTCGCCAGGGTTTCTTCGTCGCCGCCCTCGGTGCGGTACGTGAGATGGAGAAGGGCCGACGAATCGGTGACGAGGGCGGCCTCCACGGCCCGCAGGACGAGCGGCGCGTCGGCCGGGCCGTCGTCGCGGCGCGTCCAGACGAGGTCGCCCGGCTGGATCGATTCGATCGGCCGCAGACCGTCGGCGGTGTGGACGGGCGTCCCGGCCGCGAAGCAGAGGCTGGCCTCAGTTCGGCGGGCGAATGGGCGTGATTCTCACTGGAACATTTTTCGCGATGGCGTATGCATCGTGCGAAAACTTTCCGATCGCGTTGCGCCGTCGGTGTTCAGTTCAAACCGTCTCGACAACTCAATGTATTGAGGTGCTGACGATTTGACGGACAAGCCCAATGCATTTCATCTCGGAACAATCCACTACTTGTTGCACGACTATCCGCCAAGCAGGCTTGCAAATTCTTGCGCTCCCCTCTCTCTAGCGAAATCTAAAGCGGCAGTATCTTTCATCACTTCGCCAGTGTATCGAACACTTGAATCAATTCCGTGTTCTAAGAGTTGTTTGGCGATCTCCACGTTGCCTCCTACTATTGCGCCGAATAGAGGATTGCGTTCGGGCTCGGAGACATCCATTTCGCTTCCTCTCGCGAGCAACACCCTGACTACTTCCGTATGGCCGTCAGATGCTGCACGATGCAACGCATTGCCACCAGCTACCCCGCCGCGACAATTGATGTCGAGCTTGTACCTGTCGAGGAGCAGTTCCACGATTTTGGTTTGGCCAAACGAAGCCGCTACATGCAACCAAGATCCGAACGGGGTGTCCATAGTCGCGGCGTCCGGGGTTGAGTCCAGCAACGTAGTTACGGTTGCGATATCACCAACCTTAATCCCGCTTCGAATCGATTTGTGGAGTTCTGTATTCATAATCGCTATTTCCTCGCTGCTGCCTTTTGTCCGAGTTCCTTGAGCAGTTTCACGAAGTCGTCATAGTCGCCACCAATCGCATCGAGTTGCTTGAGCCTCGATACGACTTCATTCAATGACGCAGGACCATGCTGAAGCGAAATCTTGAATGGCGCCCATACGAGGTTTTCCTTGCCATAGATCGGATCGATCCCGACTTTTCTGAGAATTGCTTGCCCATCATTGACCAAGGCCTGTTGCGCAGGGCCAAGTCCTTTCTTGAACAGAATGTGATGTGCGTGAGGATTGAGCATATCAGAAGGTGGATCGCCAATCAAACCCCTCAGATGCTTCCCAAAGTCAAACCCTTCAACAAGCGGCTTGAGTCCACTACTTGAAGCTTCAAACTTTGCGTCGATCGCCTCCAGCAAACTCTCCCTGCGGCCGTCGGGGAGGGCGGGGTTGTCGGGGTCGTTGGGGTTGGTCAGGTATTCGACCACGTCCCGCAGGTGTTTCTTCCTCGTGAAGGCGTCCGCGTCGGCGCCCCCGTGCTTTTCGATCGCCTCCTCGATCAGTTGCAGCACGGCGTCGTCGGGCAGGTTCGGGGCGGCCTTGAGCTGGTCCCGGACTTGCACCGACACCAGCTTGCAGGCCGTCTCCCACCCGGCGCCTGTGTTGTGGACCCAGGCACCCAGCCGGCCGGCGAAGTAGGTGCGGCCTTCGTCGACCGAGAGGTTGTAGGTGCGGAACGGTTTGCCGTCCGGGGCGTCTTCGCGGCGGGCGGCCGAGACCGTCGCGCGGCGGCCGTCGGCCAGGCACAATTCGTCGCCGAGGGCCAGTTCCTCGGCGGCGACGAACGTGGCCCGGCCCAGGTCGTAGAAGGGGTGGTTGGGGGTGGTCGCCAGGGTCTCTTCGTCGCCGCCCTCGGTGCGGACCGTTAGGTGCAGCAGGGCCGACGAATCGGTGACGAGGGCGGCCTCCACGGCACGCAGGACCAGCGGCGCGTCGGCCGGGCCGTCGTCGCGGCGCGTCCAGACGAGGTCGCCCGGCCGGATCGATTCGATCGGCCGCAGGCCGTCGGCGGTGTGGACGGGCGTCCCCGCCGCGAAGCAAAGAGCCGTCCCCAACAGGTGGGCGAGCCGGGCGTTCGCCGCCTTCATCTTGTTCATGACGCGGGGGGTCAACAGGAACTTGAAGACGTCGCTCTTATCGGCGAGCTTCTCCAGCTTGCGCGGCAGGTTGATCGACTTGGCGGCGGCGCCGGCGCCGGCCGTGGCCGCGCTCAGCGCGACGCCGACCGCCACCTCGGCGGCCATCGCCCCCACGAGCTGCCCGGCGTAAAAACCGCTTTGTCACCAGAGAATACTCACCACCCAATATTGCTCTTGACGGATGTTCACCCGCCAGAGTGCATTGAGGTAAACGTAGTGTTGCGCAAAGCTCGACTTTACTGCAAGAAGTCAGAGAGGAATCATGTAAATTGACAACGTATCTTTCACTGCGCCGTCTTGAACGCCGCACCAAGCTGTACTGAGTTGTCCACGTCCCGAACCGCTACGTCGTACGGGATCCATTCCAGTGCTTCGCACATACTATGTTGATCTATGAAATACTCGATCGCTGCGCGAAGCACAACATGATCGCTGATGAGACACTCGCGTCGGTATTCAGATACCGTTCCACAGCAAGTGCGTCTCTCAAATTGTTCGCTGCTCGCATCGCTGACAGCCAAAAGGCGTGCCGATCCCCGAATTTTTGGGGCACTGTAGTAAACAATCCAAGTGGTTGAAAGGGTCGGATGAAAGGCAAGCATCATCTGCAAACTGCAATTCGACGAAGTCTCAGGATCGCCGAACGGATAGAATTGTAGAGCGAGTTCTGGCGGCCCTTCCAGGCCGTTTTCTTTGAACGCCGCCGACATAGCATCAAAAACAGCCTCAGTCGTTGGATTCGTGACGATAGCTTTTCCATCACGCTCTAGGATCACAAGATCCAATGATCTATCCGTCATTGTGGAAACCATCCTTTGTTCGTGAAGTATCCAATTCCGTCAGGGAAAACGACCCAAAGCTTCTGGCCTTCTCGCAGCAATTCCGGGATACCTTTTCTGCAGAATCGGCATGGGCCTGTCTTGTAGTTGATGTGCAAGACGCTTTCGGCCAAGTTGTTCCTAGCCATCTCGGCGACAGCATGACCTTCTACATGTTTGAGAGACCGTACGGCGTCTTCGGAAAGGCTGCTCATGCGTGAGCGAAACACATCAAGGGCATCTCCCCCGCCAGCACCGCTCACAAGAACCTTTTTGTCATTTAAGATCCCGTGAGTTGGGTCGCTGGGGTTCTTTCGAATTGGCAGGCTCGGATGTGACGAACCTACTCTCGGAGTTTTGCGTGAACCATCAAACCGCCGATCAATAGCCTCCAGCAAACTCTCCCTGCGGCCATTGGGGAGGGCGGGGTCGTTGGGGTTGGTCAGGTATTCGACCACGTCCCGCAGGTGCTTTTTCCTCGTGAAGGCGTCCGCGTCCGCGGCGTCGCCGTGCTTCTTGATCGCCTCCTCGATTAGTTGCAGTACGGCGTCGTCGGTCAGGTTCGGGGCGGCGTCGACCTGTTTGCGGACCTCGACCGACACCAGCTTGCACGTCGTCTCCCACGCGCCGCCGGTGTTGTGGACCCACGCCCCCAGTCGGCCGGCGAAGTAGGTGCGGCCTTCGTCGACCGAGAGGTTGTAGGTGCGGAACGGTTGGTCGTCCGGGGCGTCTTCGCGGCGCGCGGCCGAGACCGTCGCGCGGCGGCCGTCGGCCAGGCACAATTCGTCGCCGAGGG
>JBOFFD010000655.1:0-2985 GCA_051648425.1 Planctomycetia bacterium | reverse complement strand
CAGGCCCGGCGCCATCAGGGCGTTGTGAAGGTTCGACTTCATCGCCACCGGGGCGTCCATCAACCGGATGGCGCGGTCGATCGAGAACGTGCCGCCGGCGGTCGTTTCGCGGGTGAGCCGGCAGAGGTTGTCGTAGCGGTCGCCCGCCGACAGCAGCACGGTGTTCGGCACCGGCGTCGGTAGGCGGTCGTGCTTCTCGCCCGGCGCCACCAACCGAAAAACGTCGGCGCCGCCTTCCATGCCGACGGCCCGGTTCGATTTGGCGTCGGCCATCACATAGTAGTACTCGCAGGTGCGCGGGGTGTCGCGGAAGATCGCGATCGCTTCATCAAGGTCGTCGGCTTCCTCCAGCACCCGCCGCACCAGGAACGCCATCGGCGTCCCCGACCACTTCCCCGCGCCGGCGCCGCCCATCTCGCCGATCGACACCTGCTTCCGGTTCATTCCCGTCACGCTGCCGATGAACCCGGCGTACGTCACGTTGCAGAACGGAACGAGGCCGTCCGGCTCGGCCACCACCAGCACCGCGTGCGCCTGCAGGTTCCAGTCGACGGCGTAGTCCAGCACCCGGCCGTGCAGCAGCGTCCCGCAGTCGGTCGCTTCCTTCAACAAGGCGAAGCCGCTGCAATGAAACAGTTCCGGAATGGAATTGGCGGCGTACACTTCTTGCACGTCCAAGCCGATGGCGTCGGCGATCCCTTGCATTTCTTCCAAGTAGCGGGTCGGAATATACCGGCGCTGCAGGCGGAAGATCCCTTGGACGACCTTCTTCGCGGTCATCTCCATGCCCAGGAACTTCAACGTCGCCTCGCGCCCCTTCACGTCGAACAGGTAGTGAATCAGGTCCAGGATGTCGGCCTTCAGCAGCGTCCCTTGTTGGAATCCCATTTCATAGGGCGTCCCCTTGACGTGCAACACCAGGCCGCCCGAATCGGTCCGCTCCAAGTAACCCCGGCCGCAACGGCCGACGACCTCGCCGGCCGTCGCACTACCGGTGAACGTCGCGGCGACGACGCAGACCGCCGAGAGCAGGAAGAGCCGCCGTACCGCCTTCGTCATCGCCGCACCTCTGTCAGTCGCGCCGCCGAACGCCGCCGCTTTCCCACGGGGCCGTCCCACCGCTCGCCGCCAACCATCGTACCCGACGACCGGCCGCTCCGCAAGCGCCGCCACATGGGACCGCCCGCGAACAAATAGACGCGACGCTCATAGCGGCGTACGCTTTCCCCGGCAGCACCAACGCATCCGCGAGCCTTTCGGAGCCGATCTCGATGAAGCCGTTTTGGCAAGGTGTGTTCCCTGCGGTCACCGTGCAACTGCACCTCGACCAATCGCTGGATCTCGACGCCACGGCGAAACACTGGGAAGCGCTCATCGACTCGGGCGTTGCCGGGCTGGTCGTCTGCGGTTCACTGGGTGAAAACCAGACGCTGGACCCGGAGGAAAAGCGCGCGGTCGTGAAACGAGCCGTCGAGGTGGCCGGCGGACGGGTTGCGGTGTTGAGCGGCGTCGCCGAGCCGAGCACGGCGGCGGCGATCCGCTACGTGGCCGACGTGGCGGCGGCGGGGGCCGCCGGCGTCATGCTGATGCCCGCGATGAACTACAAGGGCGATCCGCGAGAGATCGTCGCCCACTTCAAGGCGGTGGCCGCCTCGACGGCGCTGCCGATCATGCTCTACAACAACCCGATCGCCTACGCGAACGATATCACGCCGAAACTGTTCGCCGAACTGGCCGAGATTCCGAACTTCGTCGCGCTGAAGGAAAGTTCCGGCGACCCCCGCCGCATCACCGATCTGCGTAACGCCGTCGGCGACCGCTACGCGATCTTTACGGGCGTCGACGACCTGGTCTTAGAATCGGCGATCTTAGGGATCGACGGCTGGGTGGCCGGCGCGGGCGTCGCGTTCCCCCTTGAAAATCAGTACTTGTGGGAACTGACGCGCGCCGAACGTTGGAGCGAGGCCCGCGAATTGTACCGCTGGTTCACGCCGCTCATGCACCTCGACACCCATGTCAAATTCGTGCAGTACATTAAGCTGGCGGTGCAGGAGTGCGAACTCGGCAGGGAATGGGTGCGCGCCCCGCGGCTGCCGCTCGTCGGCGCCGAACGGGAAGTGGTGCTGAAGGTGATCCACGACGCCATCGCCGACAAACCGACGATTCCTTCGTCCTGGCGGCCGGGTACTTGGGTTTGATCGACGACGATCGATCGGCGCGACTCTTACACTAAGAAGCCGACCATGCGGACGATCGACGTCATTGATTCGCACACCGCCGGCGAGCCGACGCGCGTGGTCGTCGCCGGCGGCCCGGACCTCGGGGCCGGCGACCTCGCCGACCGGCTCGAAGAGTTCCGCCGCCGCCACGACCACTTCCGGTCGGCCGTCGTGAACGAACCGCGCGGCGGCGACGCCATGGTCGGGGCGCTGCTTTGCACGCCGACGCGGGCCGACTGCGTCGCCGGCGTCATCTTCTTCAACAACGTCGGTTTTCTGGGCATGTGCGGGCACGCCACGATCGGCGTCGCGGCGACGCTGGCCCACCTTGGCCGAATCGCCGTCGGCCGGCATCGACTCGAAACGCCGGTGGGCGTGGTGCCGTTCGACTACCAAGGCGACGGCCGCACGTCGTTCGACAACGTGCCGAGCTGGCGCCGCGCGAAGGAGGTCGTCGTCGAGGCGGCCGGCTTCGGACGCATCACCGGCGACGTCGCCTGGGGCGGCAACTGGTTCTTTCTCGTCGAGAACCACGGACTGGAACTGTCGCCCTCTCAAATACCGCGTCTGACCGAACTAGCCGGCCGTCTCCGCCGCGCGGTGAACGCGGCGGGACATCCCGAAGTCGACCACGTCGAACTGTTCGGGCCGCCTTCGTCTAAGAACGCCCACTCGCGCAACTTCGTCTTATGCCCCGGCGGCGCCTACGACCGATCGCCCTGCGGCACCGGCTCCAGCGCGAAACTCGCCTGCCTGGCCGCCGACG
>JBOFFD010000654.1:0-1579 GCA_051648425.1 Planctomycetia bacterium | reverse complement strand
GAACGTGCCACAGACCGCGGCGGTCGCCGCGCTCGACGACGATCTCGTCGAAGGTCCGCACGGCGGGACGATTTCGTTCACCGTCGCGAGCGGCGACCCCGCGTTCGACGGCGCCGCCGTCGCGGCGATCGCCGTGGCGATCGTCGACGACGAAGCGCCGCCGCCCAACGACCCGCCAGCGGGTCTACCGGCGCTGACGGCACCGACGGCGACCGGCCCTTCGGCCGCGACGACCGCGGAAGACGTCGCGGTCGCGCTGCCGATCGCCGTGACGGCCGACCCCGGCGGGGTTACGACGGTGCGGATCGCCGGCGTGCCGACGGGCGGCCGGCTGTCGGCCGGCGTCGACCTGGGGGGCGGCGTCTGGAGCCTGACCCTCGCCCAACTGCCCGGCCTCGCCTTCACGCCGCCGCTCGATTGGAATACGCCGAAGGACGGCGCCATCACCCTGACAGTGACCGCGACGACCGCGCGGGCCGCCGACGGTACGACGGCGACTTCGGCGCCGTTGACGATTTCCGTGGCGGTGACGCCGGTCAACGACGCTCCGGTGGTGCTGTCGAACGGCCCGACGCCGACGGTGGCGGCCGGCCCGCGCGGGTCGCTCGTCGGCCGGATCATCGCGCGACGGTTGCAAGACGCGGACGGCCGACCGCTCGGCGGGCTGGCGATCACCCGCCTCGCCGGCCGGGGGACGTGGCAATTCCAGACGCGCGGCTCGCGGGTGTGGCGCGCCATTTCGGGGGCGTCGGCGGCGCGGCCGTTCCTGCTGCGGTTCGACGCTCGGCTGCGGTTCGTGCCGAACGCGGGAAGTTCGACCCGGGGGGCGGCGGCGCGAGTGCGCTTCTGGGACCAAACCGTCGGCCGAGCGCAAAGCCGGTACACGCTGCGAAGCGGCGACGTCGGCGGGACGGGGGCGTTCAGCGTCGGCCAGTTGACGCTGCGAGTGACGGGTTCGGCGTCGGGCCGCGCCGCCATGATCCCCAAACCCCGCGCCGCGACGCTTTCTCCGGCCCTGCTCGACGCCGCCTTCACTGCGTCGGTCGAGTAAAGCCGCGTCCGACCGAATCCGTTCCGACCCCGCCGAATAGGAAGGCGGCGCAAGCTGCGGCCTTCCTGACTAATCCGACGATCCCGCGAATTTTTTTGTTGCTCCACCTTCATTCGGCGGTTAGACTCATTTTCTGTTTCACGATTGAACGCCTCGCCGTCGATCGTTTCCGACAGGGGCATCGAAAGCCCGCCCTCGATTTTCTCCGCGAAGGACGCACCACGATGGCTTCCCCTTTTGGTCGCTTGTCTCGCTTCTTCAAGTCCAGCCGTCCGACGGCCGCCGTCCCCCGCGCTCCGCGCCGCAGGCTGAGCGTGGAATCGCTGGAAGACCGCAGCGTGCCGGCCCTCACCACGTTCGGGGGGGGCGTGCTGACCATCGACTTCAACGCGGTCAACGAATCCGTCGCCGTCACCACTTCCGGCTCGAACATCGTCCTGACGGGAAGCACCTTCACCGGGGCGGGCGGCACGTTCGCGACGGCGAACGTCAACCGGATCGCCTTCACCGACAGCGGCGCGAACGAGG
>JBOFFD010000653.1:0-7878 GCA_051648425.1 Planctomycetia bacterium | reverse complement strand
TCCGCGTTCGCTTCGATCAGCTCGATGCCCAGCCGCTTGCAAGCCGCCCGGCCGATCTTCGTGCCGATTTCCGAGTTCACCTCCCCGGCGTTCCAGACCATGCCGACGCGCGTAGCCGTCGGGTTGAGTCGGCGAAGGGTCTCGAACGCTTCGGGGATCGGTTGCATGGTGCCGAGGCCGACCAGATGGGGCGGATGGTCGAGGGGCGCTTCGCCGACGCCGACGCCCGATTTGGTTGGATCGGTGACCAGCATGAAGACGTGCCGGGCCTTGCCGTCGCGATTGGCGTTGGCGACGGTCTGCAGGCTGGGGGTGGTCAAGGTGACGACCAGATCGAAACCGGCGTCGACGACTTCCTGGGCGATGGAATTGGCCGTTCCCAGGTCGCCCTCGGCGTTGTACCGGCGGATTTCCAGCGACTTCCCTTCGACGAAGCCTTTTTCCGCCAGACCTTCCTCAAGGCCGCGGACGCCGTCGGCGATGATCGACTGAGAGACGTGCTGCACAACGGCAATCTTGAAAACGGTCTCAGGCGTCGGTCCGCCGGTGCGGCGCGCGGGTCGGTCGGTCGCCAGCAGAGCGGCGGACGCGACGGCGATCAAAACCATTCCCAGCGACGAACGCCGCAAGACTTCGTTCATCATCCCCCCGATGAATTACATGGCGACGACAGCGTTACTTGTATGAGCCGCGCGCGGTCGAAGGAAGACTGGCGGCCGGCGCCGACGGCCGTCGACGCGATCGATTTTTATTAGGCGTAAAAAACGGGGCGGCGATTTTTCCGTCTAATCGAGAAGTCTCGCCGCGTCGTATTCGGGCCGTGCGACTCGACGGGGCGCGAAGATCCCGTCCGGTCAAGCGAAGGCGGGGGCGGCGGCGCGGAATCCGGACTAGATCAGGTCGAGTTTCTGGCGGGTCGCCGAGGTGCGGTTGCAGCGCTCGCAGGAGCCTTGGATGACGAACTTATGCGTCGTCGGACGGAAGCGGTAGCGGAGGCACATCTGTTCGATAAGCTCGTTCAATTCTTCGCTGACGAACTCGATGACCGTGCCGCATTTTTCGCAGTAGAGGTGTTCGTGCTGCGGGTAGCCGTAGTCGTGCTCATAGGCGGTGCTGGCGCCGAACTGCAACTCGCGCAGCAGGCCGGCTTCCACCAGCAAGGTCAAAGTGCGGTAGACGGTCGACCGGCTGACGCGCAGTTTGCGGGCCTTCATCGCTTCAACGAGCTGATCGGCGTCGAAGTGATTGTGTTTCTCGAACACGTGCTCGACGATCCGCATACGCTCTTCGGTGCATTTCAAGGTATGCAGGTCGAGGTATTCACGGAACTTTTCGACGGGGGATTGGCCGATCGGAACGGCGGGCAAATCGGCCTGGTGAAGGGCCGTCGCCGAATCGATCGTCTTGTCCTCGCGCGGCGGTGCAGTATTCATAGAGGGAGTATAATGACTCCTTTGCGGACTTCCATTCCCCATCGGGCCGAGACTTTCGTCGATCCGGGCCGCCGTCAAGAAAAAAGGGCACACGCCCTTCGCCGGTTTTGATGGGTGACGCATCATTCCCGACTACTGGTACGTGTGCCCGGACGCGGAACGGAGTCGAGTATACGCTCGCTCAAGAATGGAAAAACCCCATTTTGGAGTCCTTTTCTTGGGGACGATTCGTAGCGCCGTAAGACCCGCCATGTCGCCCGCCGGCTGGCTCGCCGCGACGATTTTACCGACGGGCCTCTGCCTTTTCGCCGTCGCCTTCGGAAGCGAATCGGCCGCGCCGGTTCCACCAGGGGACGCCGATGGTTCGACGGCCACCCGCTTCGGCGCGCTGAGCATCCGCGTCAGGGCGACGCCCGACGTCGTCGCCGCGGGCGACTTGGTCGAACTGTCGATCACTGCGGTCGCTCCGGTTGGTTCACACTGCCGGTTGCAAATGGATCCGCAAAAGCACGCCGGTTTCGCGGTGGTCCGCATCCAGCCGGAAGCGGATTCGGACCTGGGTAAGTTCGTCGGGCGCCGGTGGACGGTTGCACTGCGGCGGACCGACCTGGGCGACTTCGCGTTGGGAACGGCGCCGCTCGAGTACACCGACGCCGAGGGCGCCGCGATTGTCGTCGAAGTCGCCCTTCCGATGGTGTCGGTTTTGGCCGAGCTGCCGAAGGCGGCGACCGAAGCATTGAAGCCGCCGGTTGTTTTGGGCGGCGAAACGGCTCGCCAGCCGACGGGGTGGCCGCGGCTGGTCGGGCTGCTGGTGCTGGCCGGCGGCGCTGGGGCGCTGTGTCTTTTCGTGAGGGCCTGGGCCGCAGGACTCGAGCGCACGCAGAACCAAACGGAACTGGCGGCGCTGCGGACTTTGCGCGACCTGGAGCGGCTGCCCGTCGACTCCGACGCGCGCGGCCGGCTCGACGCGTTGTCCGCGCTCTTTCGGAAGTATCTCGCGGAAGCGTATGGTTTTCCCGCCGAGCGCCGGGTCGCTGAAGAATGGCCGACGGCAGCGCCGTCCGGTTGCGGAATCGAGCAGTGGGAAACGGCCCGCCGGCTGACCGAGTTGTTGGACGCCGCCCGGTTCGTCGCCCAGCCGCCGGCGCCGATGGATACTGCTCTGGCGACGGCCGAGTTGCGGTCCTTTCTGAACGCCGAGGCCGACCAATGCGCCAGCAAAAGCGCGGCGTCGGGCGGCGGGTGATGCGGTTCGCCGATCCGTGGTGGCTGCTGCTCCTGCCGCTCGTCTTCTGGTGGCGGTGGACGCCGCGGCCGACGCCGGCCTACCGGATCGCCGACCTGCGTGATCTGGCGTTTCCCTATCCGCCCTCGCCGCGATTGCGGTGGAGGGTTTTGCCGGCGTACTGTCGTCTCGCCTGGTTGGCGACGTCGGTCGTCGCCCTCGCCCGGCCGCAGACGCCCGCCGTCGAAACCCTCGAAACGCCACCGTTGCGGGCGGTGGTGCTGCTCGTCGATTGCAGCGGCAGCATGGGGATCGCGACGCCGGATGAAGGCGGACCGACCCGGCTGCAACAGGTGCAGCGTCGCATTGATGAAGTGTTCGCCGACGAAGCGTTCACCGCCGCCGACTTGGTCGCCCTGGTCAAGTTCGCCGACGCCCCGACCGTGGTTTCGCCGCTCACGAACGACTTCGCCGCCGTCCGCGCGCTCGCGGCCGATCTTGTGGTCGACCCCGGTGAAAATCAGACCGCGCTGGGCGACGCCTTGGCCGCCGGCATCGACGTATTGCGGACCACTTCGGCGCCGGAGCGACGCATCGTTCTGTTCAGCGACGGCGCGAACACGGTCCCCGACGCCTTGGAGGCGGGGACGGCCGTCCGCATCGCCGAGTCGCTGCGCGTGCCGATCGACGTGGCCGCCGTCGACGACGAAGGCCCGGACGCCGCCGCGCGCCGGACGACGCTCGAGGAGACGGCGCGGGTGACCGGCGGACGTTTCTTCCCGTTGGACGACGAAAGGTCGGCCGTCGTCCCGCCGACGGCGTCACTGGATGCGCTTGAAGCGGTCGGTGGGGGACCGAAGACGACCTACCGCCGGTGGGACGACTGTTGCGGTCCGCTGCTGACGACGGCCGTCGTGCTCTTCGTGCTGGATACACTTCTTCGACGGTTGTTGCCGGAGCCGCGCCCGCGCAGCGATGGTTGAAATCACGGATTTCGTTGGGGCGAAAAAGTGAAACGCAGGGTGTACGACCCCGCATCAAAGAGCGTTTCACACTTTTCGTAGGGAACGTCTTAGTCGACGTGCAAACGGTACCGTTTGATTCGGTCGATGCGGAACCATTTCACGGCTTGATCGACGTGGCAGTAGGCGGCAAGGTAGGCGACGCCGCTCGTCGTAGTCAAGCGCCGCGGGGTCACGGTGCGCGGCGAGTCCCCCTTCGAACCGCCGGAGTAAACCAGCACCAACGGCAGACGCAAGGCGACCACTCGCTGCAAGTGGTCCAAGGTCGCCGGTTCGCGCCAGGCGTCCGCGCCGGACGAAGCGTCGAAAAGCGGCGTGTCGGCGATCGGCCAGGCCGCGCGAAAACGTGGCGGCGTCGGACGTCGGCCGGCGTCGCTTCCCGCGAAGCTTTGCGGCGGCGCAAGCTGAAAGAGGTCGCCGACGGTCTGAACACTTTCCGCTTCGATCAACAGTTTTAGGAAAACGCGGTGTAACAACAGGGCGTCGGGCAGCGCGCGGTGGTCTTCCTTGTCGATAAGTCCGTAGTGTCGACCGAGCGCTTCCAGGCGGTAGCTGGGAAGCCGAACGCGACGGCGGGCCAGTCGCACCGAATCAATCACGGCGTGGGCGGGGAAGGGGAGGGCGGCGCGGCGAAGGGCGGCGCGGAGGAACCCCAGATCGAACGACGCGTTGTGCGCCAGCAGGATGGTGTTCGGATCGCCGAAAAACTCGATCAGCCGGGGGACGAGCGTTCGTTCGGTCGGCTGGCCGGCGACCATCGCGTCGTCGATGCCGTGGATGCGGCGGACGGCGAAGGGGATGGGCATGCGCGGATCGACCAACCGCGACCAACGGTCGATCTCGCCGCGCAGATTGAAGCGCACCGCGCCGAGTTCGACGAGCCGACCGCCGATCGGGTCGAGTCCGGTGGTTTCAGTGTCGAACGCGACGAATTCGACGTCCGACAGGCTGTGAGCATCGTGGTGCATCTTTCCCTGTTCCGATTCGACATTGTACGACGGTCGCGCGCCGAATCTCCGTCCATGTAGAGAGGAATTCAGAACGAAGTCGCCGCAAGGCTGGGCGGGATTGGGGTTGCATCGAAAACGCCCGATGGGTTGCTTGAATCCGCGTCGGGGCACGATAGGATCATGCCAGTCCGCGGCACGACCGTTCGCCGCCCAGGCTGTTGGGTCACCGTGCATGGGGCGCGGAGGCTAGTGGCGATCGGCGGGCCGACCATGGGAGAAAGTTCCATGCAGAAGCTGCCGATGGCTCGCTTGATGGTTTTGGCGGTCGCCGCCATGTTCGGTTTGATGACGGTCGGTTCGTCGACCGCTACCGCCCGCCCGCAGTACGTCAAGGCTTTCAAAGCCCAGTACGATGGCAAGATCACGCCGATCAACTGCACGGTCTGCCATCCGGGAATGGACAAGAAGGAAAAGAACAACTTCGGCCAGGCGTTCGGCAAGTCGCTCGGCGCGAAGAACGTCAAGGAAGAGGAAAAGCTGAAGGAATCGCTCGAAGCGACCGTTAAGGAAAAGAGCAAGGTCGACGGCAAGACCTTCGCCGACCTGATTGAAGCCGGCAAGGCTCCCGCCAGCGAAGAATAAGCCCACCGATCGATCCGCCAGGTTTCAACGCTGAAATACTTCAGCCGAGAAACACCCGCCCGGCGCTGCGTCGCGTACAACCAACAGCGTACCGGTCTTACAACCTGATTTCCGCCCGGCGCGGCATCGCCTCGCTCGTTATTGCGCCGGGTGTTTTTCTCTGCGTCGCCTACGGTCGTCTTCGACGCCGATCAACGCCTTTTGGATGGCGGTTCATGACGCGCGTCTTACTCGACGACGACCGACCGCCACTCGACCCCGTCGGTCTCAATCCGCCGTTCCCCATCGAATTCCCCGTCCACGTCTTGTCGGACATGCACTTCGGGCATCCCGCCAGCTTTCTGCTTCACCCCGAAATGGTGTTGCCGCTCGTCGAAGGGGCGGCCACCGTCGTTTTCAACGGCGACAGTTTCGAACAACGAAACATCCACCATCGCCGCGACGCCCGCCGCAAGCTCGGCCGACTGATGGAAGTGCTGCTGGCGCGGGGCGTCGTTCCGCGGTTCCTCGCTGGCAACCACGATCCGATGGCGTCGAGTCTTCACCATCTCGACCTTCTCGACGGCAACGTTTTTCTAACGCACGGCGATATTCTTCATCCCGACGTCGCGCCGTGGTCGCACCACGCGCCGTCGATCCGTCGCGAACGGCTGCGGTTGGCCGCCGCCGAACCGCCGGCGGTCGACGTCGACGCCTTCCATCAGCAGAATAAGAAGGCGTCGCTCGTATCCGCGATCTACACCGGACACGCTCGGGAAGGATTCCTGGGGCGGATGGAAATGGTCGGCGAATTCGCACTGGCGCCGTGGCGCATCTTAAAAGCGGTGCGCTACTGGTCGCGGGTGGCGCGGTTTTCGAGCAACATTCGGAAGAGGTTCCGCCCGAATTGTAAGCTCATGATCATCGGCCACACGCACCGGCCGGGCGTTTGGACGAACTCCGACTACACACTCGTCAACACCGGCAGCTTCCAGCCGCTTTCCCGCCCATTGGTCGTTCGGATCGAAACGCACCGCGCCGTCGTGTTCAACGGCGTCCGCCGCCGCGACCGCTACGAACTTGGCCGGGAACGGCACACGATTCACTGGAACGATCCGTCCGCGAGCCGCTGATTCCCTTCCCTCGGAGCGAAATCATGGAACCGACGCGCCGCGATCTCTTGTACAGCGCGCTGGCGGCGACCGTCGGCGGGGCGGGGGCTGGCGCCGCCACGCCCGCCGCACCGCGGCAGCCGATGCTCGTCGCCCGCGAAAATGAAAAACCGGGCGACCGCAATTGGCAGACGACTCGCGTCAAACTCGACGCGCATCTTGGTTTTCGCACGTCGAAGATCGAAGGCTACTGCTCGGCGCAAAGCGTTCGCGCGGGCGACGAACTGTCCATCATGGTCAGCACGAATCCCGCCGCGCCGTTCACCGTCGAAATTTTTCGCATGGGGTATTACGGTGGCGCCGGCGCGCGGAAGATGACGACGCTCGGTCCGTTCGCCGGCCGCTCGCAGCCCGTGCCGCCGGTGGGGGATCGTCGCCTTCGGGAATGCAAGTGGGAGCCGAGTGCCAAACTCGTCGTTCCGGCCGACTGGCCCAGCGGCGTCTACCTCTGCCGATTGACCTGCGTTCCAGAAATTTCTTCGGTCGAACGGTGGCAGAGCTACGTCGTGTTCATCGTGCGCGACGATCGGCCGGCCGACGTTCTCTTTCAGTGCAGCGACAACACCTGGCAGGCGTACAACCGCTGGCCCGACGACTACTCGCTATACACCCACCCGAAGGGACCGCTCGTCGCCGATCCGGAGGTGAGTTTCGATCGTCCCTACGGTAAATATTCTCAGATCTACGAACATCCGTTGTCGGTCGGAACGGGTGAATTCCTCTGTTGGGAATTTCCGCTCTGCTATTGGTTGGAGCAGAACGGCTACGACGTAACCTACTGCTCGAACAGCGACGTTAAGACGCCGGCGGACGTCGCCCGCGCGAAAGTGTTTCTTAGCGTCGGCCACGATGAGTATTGGGATTTGCGACAGTACGCGGCGGTGAAGGGGGCGGTGGAGCAGGGGACGAGTCCGTTCTTCTTGTCGGGCAATTCGGTCTGCTTCGTCGCGCCGTACCGCGCCGCCGGCGACGGCCGACCCGACCGCATCCTGTCCCGCGCGGGCCGCTACGGCGGGTTGACCGGGGGCGAAAAGGAGACCATGGGGCCGTTTCCAATCGAGGGTCCGAACGAAGGCTTGCTGATGGGGGCGCGGACGATCGAGCCGTTCAACGGCGGCGGCGACTGGATCTGCGCGAAGCCCGACCATTGGCTGTTCGAGGGGACGGGCATGAAGAAAGGCGACGCGGTTCCCGGTCTCGTCGGGTGGGAGTTCCACGGCAACCCGGCCGATCTGCCGGGATTGGAAGTCGTGGCCGAGGGCGACGCCCTGAACGCCGGTGGTAAGATCGCCCACTGGACGGCAACGGTTCATCCGGGGCCGGCGGGCAATTTCACTTTCAACGCCTCCACCATCTGGTGGTCGCAGGCGCTATCGTCGCCGCCCGGCCATATGTTGCCGTGGTCGCACTGGGTGCGGCCGCACGGACCCGACGTGCGCGTTCAGCAGATGACCC
>JBOFFD010000652.1:0-2641 GCA_051648425.1 Planctomycetia bacterium | reverse complement strand
CGACAGTTCCGCGACGGCGTCGCCGCGCCGCGCGATGAACTGGTTGAGCTGCTTCACCGCCACCGGAAAGTCCTGCGCCCCGCCCCTTTCCAACAGCCCGACGACGTTCGCCAGCAGTTGCTCGGCGTTGCGGTCGGCGGCGGCGTCGGCGGCCTTGCCCTCCGCCCCGGCTGTGGCATTGGCGGCGGTTTTGCCGTCGGCGGCCTTCCCGGCGGCCGCGTCGGTCTTCTTCGGCGCCGGCGTTCCGTTCGTACAGCCGAGGACGGCCGTCGTCAGAACGAGGGCGAGCCATCGCCAGGCGCTCGGCGTCGTGCGGAAACAATCGCGGGTTCGGTCGCGGAGTCTATCGCCGTTCAACGGCGGTTCCTTTCGTAGAGTGCTTCGTCGTCGGTGGTATCGGAACGGCCGTGCGGTGCGGCGGGCGTTAAGCCGACGTGGTCGTCGGCAGGGCGTCGCGCAGCCGCAGGCAAACGCCGAGCAGCGCTTCCAGTTGGTCCAGCCGGACCATGTTCGGTCCGTCGCTGAGGGCTTGGTCGGGTTCGGGGTGGGTTTCCAGGAAAAGGGCGTCGCAGCCGACGGCGACGGCCGCCCGCATCAGCGGCGGCACCATCGCGCGGTTGCCGCCGGTGCGGTCGCCGGCGGCGCTGGGCATCTGCACGCTGTGGGTGGCGTCGTAGACGATCGGCGTCCCCAGGGCGGCCATCTGCGGCAACGCGCGGAAGTCGTTCACCAAAAGACCGTAGCCGAAGGTGGTGCCGCGCTCGGTGAGCAGGACGTCGTGGCAGCCGACCTCGCCCAGTTTGGCGACGACGTGCCGCATGTCGTTAGGGGCCATGAACTGGCCCTTTTTGACGTTCACCGGTCGGCCGAGCGCGCCGCAGGCGGCCAAAAGATCGGTCTGACGGGCCAGGAAGGCCGGCACCTGCAACAGATCGACGACTTCTGCCGCCGGCGCCGCTTGTCCTTCCTCATGGATGTCGGTCGTCACCGGAACGCCGAAGGTCTTTTTCACGCGCTCCAGCGTCTTCAGGCCGTCGGCCAAGCCGGGGCCGCGGAACGAGCGGATGGAAGTGCGGTTGGCTTTGTCGAACGACGCCTTGAAGACGAGTTGGAACGGCAGCCGGCCGGCCATGCCGACGAGCGCCTCGGCGATGGTCATGACCAAGTCTTCCGACTCGATGACGCACGGCCCGGCGATGACCGTCAGCGGGCGGCCGACGCCGCAGGTCACGGGGCCGATGGACACGGGGTTGTTGGGCATGGCGTCGTTCCTTCGCGGCGAAACCGGGGCGTCGGTCGGCCGCGCCTTGCCTTTAGTCCTGGAGGCGGCCGTTCGGCGGGGTCAAGAATGCCGCCGCCCGCCGCAGCACCGTTATATGAGCCGGCGCGAAACCGGCGGGGTCGCCGTCGGCTTGCACCGCCGCCCGCACGCCCGGTTCCACCGTCGACACCGTCACCCGACGTACGGTACGGTGGACGACGTCGCGCAGTTCGCCATGTTGACCCGTCGCCACGGCGGCCGCGTACCGCGCCAAATTGAACGGCCCCGGCCGCCGCAGCGCCACCACGTTCAAGAGGCCGTCGTCGCCGTCCGCCTGTTCACAAATCGGCAGCCGCAGGGCGTAGTCGGGAAGGTTGAAGACGAAGACGTGCGCCGCCGTCACGATGCGCGGGTCGTCGTCGCACTGCACCGTCAGTTGGGGCCAACGGTAGTCGAGCAGCGCTTGGCCGACGGTGCGGCCGTAGTCGAATTTGGTGACGTGGCCCGTCCGCCCGGCGTGCAGCCGTTCGATGACTTCGCTGTCGAACCCCAGGCTGGCCATCAGCACGAACCGTCGGCCGTCGAGGCTGCCCAGGTCGTAACGGCGCCGTCGGCCCGCCAGAATCATTTCCGCCACGGCGGTCGAATCGGCCCGCACCCCCAGCCGCCGCGCCAGCAGGTTTTCGGATCCAAGCGGCGCCACCGCGATCGGCGCCGCCCCCGGCCCGATCGCGCGTGACTGATTCAGCACCCACGCCACGGTGCCGTCGCCGCCGGCGGCCACCAGGCAGCGGCAAGCGCCGTCGGCCGCGCCGTCGGCGGTGGCGGCCGCGAACGCCGCGCGGTCGGTGTAGACGTCCGGTTCCAGGCCGTTCCGCCGCAACTGTTCCACCAGGCCCGGCACCACGCCGCCGCGCCGCCGCGGACCGGCGGTGCGATTCATCAGCACCGGCACCCAGCGACGGGCGTGCCAGTCCGGGGGCGGTCCAAGCAGCGAGCGGTCGGTCGCTTCAAGAACTTCCGAAGTGACCAACCGGAAAGCGGGGACGGGCGACGGGCGGACGGGGTCGACCTTGAGACGACGGGCGGCGCTCACGGATGCACCTCGCTGCGGAAGGGCGTCGCCGGAGCGACCGTGACGGTTGAGACGCGCCGGCGGCGGCCGCGGGCCTTCCAGCGAAGTGGATTCGCCGCGTCGGCGACGGGCGTCGAACCGACTAGAGTATGGTCGGCGACACCGCGAAGTCCGTTCGGACCGACCGAGAAGACCCCCTGTTTCGACGGCTTTCCGAAGAGTCGGGGGGATTTCCCTTGTTCCCGCGCGGCGCGCGTTCGATAATGCAGGAAATTACGACCAGCTAGCGACGAACGGGGGCGAGC
>JBOFFD010000651.1:0-5635 GCA_051648425.1 Planctomycetia bacterium | reverse complement strand
TGCGGTCGTACGAAACGCTCGCCGAGATTCGCGCCAACGTGTTGGAGTTGGGCGGGGCGGTGGGGGAACCCGAAGGCGCCCGGAAACTGGCCGTCTGGATGGACGAAACCCTGTTGACCGCCGCACGCCGCGCGGCCGGCGCCAAAACCCTGCCGCGGACGCTGTACTATTCCGGCGGCTACACCGCCGGCTCGCGTACGGTGTTCGACGAACTGCTGAGGGCGGCGGGGGGCGTCAATGCGGCAGCGGCGGCCGGCCTTGTCGGCTACGCGCAGCTTTCCACGGAATTGGCGGTGTCGCTCGACCCCGACGTGGTGATCCTTCCCGGTTCGCGGGACGTCACGGGCGACGGAACGCCGGGCGGACTCTACGATCCGAAGTCGGTGGTCGTCGACGACCCGGCGTGGCGCTCGACCAAGGCGGTGCGCACGGGCCGGGTGTACGTTCTGCCCGCCGAGCGGCTGACCGCCATTTCGCACTTCGTGGTGCTGGGAGCTTGCGACCTGGCGGCCGTGTTGCATCCGACGGCGACGAAGGCGGAGCCGATTGCACCAAGGGGCGGGAAAAAATAGTAAAGAGACCATGCGGCGGGAAGCGAGTCGCGGGCTTGGGGCGGAAGGCCAACCGACCGGCGCCGCGGCCTCCCGCCCGAGGGACAGCGTCGAATGGCAACCGATCCCGCGAAGAAGAAGCCGACCGAGGGCGAGACCCCCCCACCGAAGCCGCCGCCCAAGAAGCCTGCGAAAAAGAAGGAAACCAAGCGCGACCCGAACAAGATCTACTTCCTCTGCACTCGCTGCAAGGCGAACAACGTCGCCGATATTCAGTTCGCCGGCCGTTTCATTCCCTGCACCGCCTGCAAGGAACGCGCTCCCGTGCCGGAAAACCAGCACGAAGCCGACGAAGAAGCTAAAGACTACATCGTCACCGCCAACTTCTACGAAATCCCCGAACGCTGCACCAAGTGCAACGCCAAGATGCCCAAGGGCGCGGTGCTCTGTACGAAGTGCGGTTTCGACTACCGCCACGGCAAACAGCATGAAGTCCTTGACGACACCGTGAAGGAAGGAGAAGCCCGCCGCGGCGGCCCCGCCTTCCAAATGGTGATCGTCGAAGCGGTGCTCGTGGTCTTCGCCCTGGGCTGGACCGCCTTTCGCCTTGAAGACCTCCAGCCGTGGGAGTTCGGCGGCATCCTGGGCGTCGGCCTCTTTTGTCTGCTCGCGTCGGTCTTCCACATCATTCAGTGGACCGACTATCGCATGATCCCGATCCGCGACGGTGTGACGAAACTGATCGAAGACCGCGCCGAACGCGAGGAAGCCGGCAAGCCTATGGGCGGCTGGACGGTGTTGGTCTGTATTCTTTTCATCGGTCTGGGAATGGCGGTCGGCTACTTCGTCTGGCCGACGATGGGCGACGATGGCGTGGTCGCACCAGCGGAAGCGGCGCCGGCGGACCCCAAGGCCGCCGACCCCAAGGCCGCCGACAAGCCGAAGTAGCACGGCTTCGGCGGCGGGGGCGCTTCACGCCCCCCGTATACTTTCAGACGGTGGGAGGACCGAGTTCATGGATCGCCTTTGGGCCCCCTGGCGGATGAGCTACGTCAAGTCCGGCGAACCGAAGAAGCCGGCGCGCGACTTCATCGCCGAAGCCGAAGCCGCGCCGGCGCGCGACCGCGAAAACCTGGTCGTTCGCCGCACCGCGTCTTCCATCGTGATTCTGAATCGGTTTCCGTATAACAACGGGCACCTGCTCGTCGCGCCGCGCCGGGCCGTCGCCGAGCTATCCGACCTGACCACCGCCGAACTCGTCGACTCGCAGGAAACCCTCCGCGACATGATCGAACTGTTGCGGCGGCTCATGCAGCCCGACGGCTTCAACGTCGGCCTGAACCTCGGCCGAGCCGCCGGCGCCGGCCTTCCCGAACACCTCCACTGGCACGTCGTCCCCCGGTGGAACGGCGACACCAACTTCATGACGCTGGTCGACGACGTCCGCGTCATCGTCCAGTCGCTCGACGAACTCTGGCTGCAACTCACCAGCGCCGCGGCGGAAGCCCAGTGACCGACGACCGCGCTCGCGCCCGCAACGGCGTCGTCGTCGACGACGGCGGCCCCGCCGACGCCGCGTTCGACCGATTCGACGCGCTGCTCGAGCCCTACGCCATGCGCTGCCGCGACACCCGCGGCCGGCGCCATCCGGAACCGCCGCACTCCTACCGCACGGCCTTCGCCCGGGACCGTGACCGCATAATCCATTCGCGCGCCTTCCGACGCCTCGCCCACAAGACGCAGGTCTTCGTCCGCCCCACCGACGACTCGCACCGCAACCGCCTCACCCACACCCTGGAAGTGTCGCAGATCGCGCGCACCGTCGCCCGCGGCCTCGGACTCAATGAAGACCTGACGGAAGCCGTCGCGCTGGCGCACGACCTCGGCCACCCGCCGTTCGCCCACGCCGGCGAACGGGCGTTGGCCCGCTGCATGGCCGGCGCCGGGGGGTTCGAGCACAACCTGCACGGCCTGCGGGTCGTCGACGTCTTGGAGCGGCGCTACCCCGCCTTCGAGGGACTGAACCTCGGCTACGAAGTGCGCGAGTCGATCGCTCTACATTCGATCCACCGCGGCGCCGGACATCCCGCCTTCGCCGAGTTTCAACCCGTCGGCCGGATGTTGGCCGAGAGCCAAACCGTCGACGCCGCCGACAGCATCGCCTACCTCGTCCACGACGTCGAAGACGCCCTGCGGGCGGGTCTCTTGACGATCGACGACCTGGACGAACTCGCCATTTGGCGGGTGGCGCGCGACTATTCCGAGGCGACCTACGGCCCCATTGGTCCGCTCAAAATGAGGGTCGCCGCCGCGCTGCGGGCGCTCATCGATTTGCAGACGACCAGCCTGCTGGTCGAAAGCCGCCTTCGGTTGAAGGCGGTCGATTCGCCGGCCGCCGTCCGCGGCTTCCCGCGCGACGTGGTCGATTTCGACGCCGCCGCGCGGTTGCCGCGCGACGAACTGCGCGACTTCCTGTTGGTCCGCGTCTATCGCCATCCGTCGGTCGTCTCGGCGACTCAAGAGGGCGAGGCGTTGGTGGAATCCGTCTTCCGAACGATGACGGCCGACCTGGATCTTTTGCCCGACGACTTCCGAGACCGACTCGACCGCGACGGACCGGCCCGCGTCGTCTGCGACTACATCGCCGGCATGACCGATCGGTACGTGCGGTCGGTGGCCGACCGGCGGACCGTTCATCCGTCGGCCGTCGTCCCCGTCGTCGACGAAGGCGAAGCCGAATGAGCGGCCCGGCCGACGGTCGTCGCGGTTTCCTCGACCCACGCGGCCTGTTGCGGTCGGTGGGTGACCTGCAAGGCAAACTCGGCTCCGCCGCCGACGAAATCCAAGCGTGGGCGTCGTCGCCGATCGTCTGTTTCCGCCGGTCGGCGATGGCCTGCATGTTTGAAATCCAACTGCCCGGCGGCGAAGCCGACCGCCCCGGCGCCCGCGCCGCCGTCCAAGCCGCCTTCGACGAAATCGACCGCCTGGAACAGTTGCTCACGGTCTATCGCGACGACGGCGACACCGCCCTTATGAACGATCGCGCGCCGCTTGGTCCGACGTCGGTCGACCCACGCCTCTTCCAACTGCTGCTCGACTGTCACCGCTGGGGGCGCGAACTTGGCGGGGCGTTCGACGTCACCGCCGGCCCACTGGTGCGCGTTTGGGGTTTCAAGCGTCGACAGGGCAGGGTGCCCGACGACGACGAGATCGCGTTGGCGTTGTCGCGCGTCGGCATGGACAAGGTTTGGCTGGACGGTGAACGGGGAACCGTCGCGTATAAGACGCCCGGCATGGAGATCAACTTCGGCGCGGTGGGCAAAGGCTACGCCCTCGATCGCGCGGCCGCGGTCTTACGGATGGCGGGAGTGCGGGCGGCGCTCTTAGGCGCGGGCCGAAGCAGCATACTGGCGGTCGGCCGGCCGCCGTGGGACGACGCTTGGCAAATCGACCTGGCCGACCCGCGCGTTGATGCGTCGGCCGATCTCGACGAACCGCCGCCACGATTGGCGGCGGTGCAGTTGGTCGATGCCGCCGCTTCGACCAGCGGGGTGGCCGAGCAGTCGTTCACGGCGGAAGGGCGGCGCTACGGCCATTTGCTCGACCCGCGAACCGGCCGGCCGGTGGAAAGGTTGTTGCAGACCACGGCCGTCGCGCCGACGGCCGCCGAGGCCGAGGCGTTGTCGACCGGCTTCTTCGTGCTGGGGCCGGACGAATCGGCCCGCCGCCTTCGGCAGCGCACCGACGCCGGGACGCTGTTCGTCCGCACACCCGCCGCCGACCGACCGGCGGTGACGGCGTTCGGCGGAATCGTCCTCCGCGACGCGGCGTTTCCGTTGGGCGACTTCAAGGCAAGGGCGGAGGAACCACGCCCTCGTTGACGCAAGGTGCCGAGGAATTGGCGACGCGCGTCGTCGTCAAGCCGACCAGACTCGCCCCGACGACGATCGATCCGCCGCCGATCCAAAACAGCCATTCATTGCCACTCGCCTTGAGCAGCAACGCCTGTGTCGTGTTTCGCGTCCCTTCGTCGGCCAATTGCTCCGGCGTCAAAACCACATCGAGTTGAAAGTACGGCCGGAGCGGCGCCGCCAGTCCGGCCAGCAGCATCAGAACGCCGACGACCAACTGTATTAGAAACGCCGCTCGGACTATGCGCCGCTGTGATAACGACATCGACTTTCCAGCCTCCCGACGGCCCGGCTCGGAGAATCTGACTCAGTCCGCCGCCTGCCTTGGTAAGATACCTTCGGCGCTGAGCGACTCGATGATGGAAGTACCGAGCTGCCCGACTTTCTCCGAGTGCGTGACGCCCTTGAGACGCTCCCGGAAGGAAGTGTGAGATTTGACGAAGATCGACCATTCGATCGATTGGCCCGTGTAGCCGTCGCCTTCGGAAGCCGTCGACGAGCACCCGATCCGCAATTCAGTTTCGTCTTCATCCGTGTATTCGAGGAACCAACCCCAGTCTTCGGACTGCGGATAGCTGGCGGCAAGGCCCTTTTCCGCCAAGCGCTGCGCCAGCCAGAGCGCAAGCTCGAATCCGTAGGCGCCAGGATTGGTTTGGCACTGTTCAGGCAAGATCGGCAGGAACTTGTCGGTAGAGAACTCGATGCGCCACATCATGATGTCCAACAAATTGGTTCGTCGACCGAAGGACGCGCCGCTGAGGAAAGCGGCGGCTAACGAAGACTACCTTGTTTGAACCGACCGTTCGACGAATTCCCGCGGCACTCCCCATCGAGTTTTTTTCGGAACCGCTTCGTTGACTTTCGGATCCACGATCCTAGTGATGAGCGTTGCGGCTTGATGGACGGGTTTCTCGACGACGTGTCGCTCCCGAATTCCTGACGGGCTGAATCGAACGACTCGCCTTCGTGATTCGTTCGGCTCCAGCCGCATCCCGCGCAAGCGCGACGGCCCCCGGCCCGAATGGTCTTTTCTGCGGAGCGTACCCGGTAATGGGTAAGAAACTTTACGTCGGCAACCTGCCTTGGACCTACACCGACCAAGATTTGCAAGCACTGGTCGAGCCGTACGGCCCGGTGGCGTCGGCCCGCATCGTCATGGACCGTGAAACGGGC
>JBOFFD010000650.1:0-2639 GCA_051648425.1 Planctomycetia bacterium | reverse complement strand
TGACCGAGCAGTTGGCCGGCGACGAAATCGCCCCGAACGACGCCGACGCCCTCACCGCCACCGGCTTCCTACGGCACACCATCTACGAGTACAACAACCGCGACGTCCGCCGGCAATGGCGCGAAATCCTCAACGAACTGACCGACGCCACCAGCGATGTGTTCCTTGGTCTGGGCATGGGCTGCGCCCGCTGCCACGACCACAAGTTCGACCCCATCCTGCAGAAGGACTACTATCGGCTGCAAGCGTTCCTCGGAACGATCCGCTGGATCGACGACCGAACGACCGCCACCCCCGCCGAGCAGACCGCCCATGCGACGGCGATGGCCGCCTGGCTGTCGAAGGGGACCGAAATTCGCGCGAAGATCGCCGCGATGGAAGAGCCGGTTCGGAAATCGGGCGGAGCGAAAGCCCTCGCCAAATTCTCCGACGATTTGCAACTTCTGCTCGAAACGCCGCTCGAAAAACTGGAACCGCTCGACCGGCAGTTGAAGCTGCTGGCCGCCCGGCAGATCACGTACGAGTACGACCAGACGCCGCAGAAATTCACGGGCGACAAAAAGAAGGAATACACCGCCCTCAAGGCGGAGTTGGAGAAGGTCGCCGGGCCGGAACCGACGCCGCTGCCGACCCCGCCGACGGTGCGCGACATTTCCACGACGCCCCCGGTGGTTCTGTTCCCGGGCGGCCGGGCGCCGACGCCCGTCGATCCGGGCTTCCTCACCGTCCTTGAACCGAAGCCCACCGACGGCACTCCGGAGCCATCCGTCCCGCCGATCACGCCGACGAACGATTCGACCGGACGTCGCAGCGCCCTAGCCGAGTGGCTGGCCCGCCCCGATCATCCGCTGGTGAGCCGCGTCCTCGTCAATCGGCTGTGGCAGTACCATTTCGGCAAGGGGTTGGCGGCCAACGCCAGCGACTTCGGCAAGCTCGGCGAAAAGCCGTCCCACCCCGAACTGCTCGATTGGCTGGCCGGGCGGTTCGTCGCCGACGGCCGAAGCTGGAAGGCGATGCACCGCCTGATGGTGCTTTCCGCCACCTACCGGCAGACAGCGCTGCGGCCGGCCGACGCCGTCGCCCGCCGGGTCGACCCCGACAACCGGTTCCTGTGGCGCGGAACGGTGCGACGCCTCGACGCCGAAGAGGTCCGCGACGCCATGCTGGCGGTCGCCGGCGAAATGAACGGCGCGATCGGCGGCCCGTCGCAGGAATGGTCGGCCCCCCGCCGGTCGATCTACCTGAAGCTGCTACGCAACAAGAAGGACGACCTGCTCGACGTCTTCGACGCCCCCGACGGCTTCGCAAGCTGCGCCTTGCGGAACCGCACCGTCACCTCGACGCAGGCCCTCTTGCTCATCAACGGCGAGTGGCCGCTCGGCCGGGCGGAGCGCTTCGCCAAGCTGTTGGAGCGAACGGCGCCGAAGCACGTCGACGCCCAAATCGCGACGGCCTATTCCGCCGCCCTCGGCCGCGCGCCCGACGCCTCCGAACAAGACGACGCCCGCCGCTTCCTCGCCGCCGGCGCCCCGCTCGTCGACTTCTGCCACGCATTGCTGAACTCGAACGAGTTCCTGTACGTCGATTAAGCCTAAGAGCTTCCAATCGGCGCGAGAGAGCCTCCTACCATCGTTGGGACGAAAAACCCAAATGTAGGGCGGAACTCCGGTCCGCCACGGAGGAGCGCGGGGACGGAACTCCGATCCGATCGTTGGGGTAGGTGAGAACGGCCCCTACTCTTAGACGGGCGGACCAGGAGGTCCGCCCTACGTTCTCGATGGACCCCCATTGAGATACGATGAATCGAATCTGTTCGACCGGCGACGCCGGGGACGAGGCGGACCGACCATGACGCGACGCGACGACCAACCGACGAACGCCGCCGCCGGCCCCACGCCGCCGGTCGACTACGCGCCCCTGCGCTCGCGCCGCGACTGGCTGCTTCGCGGCGGCGGCGGCTTCGGTTCGTTGGCGTTGTCTTACCTTTTGGGAACGCATGGCGGCGCCGCTCCGGGTTCCGCCGCTCGCATCGGCAGACCGCACCATCCGCCGCGAGCCGACCACGTCATCTTCCTCTTCATGGAAGGCGGTCCCAGCCACATCGACCTTTTCGACCCGAAGCCGACCCTGAACAAACTCGCCGGCCAACCGCTGCCGAAAAGTTTTAAGCCGGTCGTGTTGGCGATGGGCGAAACCAACGCCCCGCTGATGGCCAGCCCGCGCACCTGGGGGCGGTACGGCGAAAGCGGTCTGTGGATGTCGAACTGGGTGCCGCACCTCCGGCCGTACGCCGACGACATCGCCGTGGTGCGGTCGTGTTGGGGCGACGGAATCAATCACGCCGGCGGCGTGTGTCAGATGAACACCGGCGCCACGCTGGGCGGCCGGCCGTCGTTGGGCGCGTGGATCAACTACGGCCTGGGGACCGAAAACGACAATCTGCCGGCGTTCGTGGAGGTGCAAGACACCGATACGCAGGTCGTCAACGGGCCGCGCAACTGGGGGTCGGGATTCATGCCGGCCGGCTGGCAGGGGACGCGCCTCAGCCACGGCGCCGAGCCGATCGCCAACTTAAAAACGCCGAAGTCGGTCGGCGACGCCCGCCAGCGCGCCAAACTCGACTACCTGGCCCGGCTGAA
>JBOFFD010000649.1:0-4934 GCA_051648425.1 Planctomycetia bacterium | reverse complement strand
CCGGGCTGCCGGCGAACTCCGGCGGCCTTGGTCGTCGCGGCTCGCAGAAGACCTGCATCTTCATGACCGACGGCGTCCCCAACGCACGGGCCGACGGCTCCTTCGTCTCCTCCTCCAACGGCCAGAGCTACTACCACTCCTTCAGCGGCGCCGACGGCCTGGGCAACGGTAACGCCGCCGCCATCGACCCGGCGGTCGCGCTCGTCACCCAGATCTGCGCGCTGGAGTCCGCCGGCGGGTTTTCCGCGCCCTCACGGAAGGCGAAGGTCCACGCCATCGCGTTCGGCGACCTGTTCTCCACGTCGACCGCCAACGCCGTCAGCGCGAAGACGTTCCTGCAGCGCGTCGAAGTGGCCGGCCTTACCGCGAAAACGTCCGAACTGCCCTCCTACAAGATCATCACGGGGACGGCCGACCAGCGCATCACGCGCTTGCAGGAAGCCTTCACGAAGATCATGCAGGACGGCATTCAGTGCACGTTGATCGAGTGACGCCGATCGCCGGCGTCGGCGTTCTTCGTCGTAACCTTTTCGGATGAATAGCGCTCGATCAAAATCGAGCAGACGCTAGTCGTCGCGGTAGGGCAGATTGTGGAGGAGGGCGTCGAGCGCGGCGCCGGGGCCGGTGCGTTGGCGGCGGATCAGGACGGCGATGAGGAACGGCGGCCACAGAACGTGGACCGCCTGCAGCATCTGAACGGTCTGAAAGCGGATTCGCGGGTTCGGCGACGACGCCACATAGTGGAACATGAGCCAGCCGCCGACGACCAGCGCCAAGAGGCCGACCAACTGAAGCCCGCGGCCGAGGTACATGAGCCGCCGTAGATCGGGGACTTCGATCGTCCAGTCGACGCGGGTGCGGCCGCGGCCGGCGTCGACGAAGATCAGTTCGGCCCGCACAAAGCCGGGCGAGCGGTTGACGCGCTCCAACGTCAGGTGGTCGTCGGTCTTCTCGACGATCTTGACGGCCCCGTACGGCGGCACGCCCCCTTTGGCGAAGACGGCCGCCGCCCGCGCCGCGACGTCGGTGGGCCGGCCGTCGACCTCGACCGACCCGGTGGTTCCATCGGCCGGCGGCGCCGCGGACGGTTCGTCGCCCCAATCCTCTGTCGGCGCTCGCCTCGCGCCGGCGGCCCGACCGAGCGCGACCACGCCCGCCACCCACGCCGCCGCCCCGACTGCGATGATGCACATCAGCACCAGCCGCGCTGTTTCCACGCTCATCCGCCGACCCTCCGCCCGCCCGTCCACTGGTCTTCATGATGAAAGACCGGGCCGCCGGCGGCAAGACGGAGCTTCCGGCCTCTCTGAATACCGCGAGCGAGCCGACGCTTCGGACTTACTCGTCGCTGATGCTGAGCAACTCAAGTTTCGTAAGATTTTTCATTCGTCTCAAACGATCGGCCGCCGGCCGTGTGGCCGTACTTAGCGGAAGCGAAATTTCTTTAAGCGACGGCAGGGAGGCGAGCCGATCGGCGAATGCCTCGTCGACGGACGATTCCAGAATCGACAGTTCTTCTAGCCCGGTGAATTTCTCGATCGTGAAGCAGTGGCGAAAACCTCCATCATGATCGTTGATTCGCAGCGATTTGACGGCGGCGGCGTACGGCATTTCGGACAATTCGCAAGGAAAGTCGGCGCAGCAGAAGTCGAACGACGGGCGGCAGCCCTCGAATCGCAGTTCGCGCAGAATAGAAACGTCGCTGCCGCAGGCGATCGTCACATCGTGTCGGAAAACCGGCAAGTCAGCGAATCGCGAAGCATCAGGATATCTTGTCGGCAGGCAAAGCGTTCCGATCAGCGGTTCATAGAGCTGAAGCGCTCGAATCTCTTTCTCTGTGCGGATTGTTATCGTCAGTCGCTTCGGTGGAATTCCAGCGGTGTCCACAGTCTCGAAACCAAGGCTTTTCAGATGCTGGCGGGCGATCTCGACCTCGTTCGGCGGCCGTCTCGCAAAGAGCCGTCCGGCCCCTGAAAGAATTCCGATCAGAAACGCGACGCCGAGAGTAAAGACCGCGAACATCTTACAAGATCGCATGAATTCGCGTTGAACGTCGGCCGGGGTCCACTCCGAGCCGTCGGGGGCGTCGTCGGCCAAAGGTGTTCTCCTGAAACGAAGGACGATTCGGTGGACGGCGTTCGCCGGGCCGTCACCGCGGGACGATGGTCATCCGTCGGCGGGCGCGCAGGAAGTCCGGCGGCGTCTTCGCGTCGGCGACGTAGACCCGGCCGAACGCGAAGACGACGGTCGTCGGTTCGCCGGGGTGGTCGGCCGACGTCCGCCGTCGCGCCCGCAGTTCAATCGTCGTCGGGAACTTCCCTTGGTACACCGGCGGCGGCGGATCAGTTTCAAACAGCCAGGCGACGACGGCGGTCTGCGCCGCGGGGTCGATCACGCCGATCTCCCACGGTCGGCCTGGGCCGATCTCGGCCAGCGTCTTCCGCACCGAGCGCCAAATCACGCCGTTCGCCGGGGCCGACAGCGCCGGCTTCGCGCCGCCGAAGGCGTCGTGCGCCGTCCAAGCGGCGGTCCACGACGGCGCTGCGACGAGCAGCGCCGTCGCCGCCCACCGCCACGGGGAACCGGTCGGTCGGTCGCTCCGCGAGCGAAGCCGATCGACGGCCGCCGCCGCCGCCAACCCCATGACGACGGCCGCCGCCGGCAGGCCACCCGCCACCCGACTGGGAGCGATCGTCGCCGAGAGGGCGGCGGGCAGCGGCAGCAGCAGAAGCAGGGCGGTCCAAAAGACCCAACCGGGCGGTCGGCGCCGCAGCAGCAACGCAACGCCGGCGTAGAAGGCGACCGTTTCCACGGAACCGAACCGGCCGCCGATGGGCAGCAGCGGTTGCCCGCTGTTTAGGCCGAGAAGGTAGCCTGGCGACCAGTAGGTTGCGTACTGTCGGACCACGGTCACCAGCGTATCGCCGACCGAATCGCCGGTCGCCCTGATGGCGTTCCAGCGCGCCCAGCCGGCTTCCTGCGCCAGGTGTCGCAGTGCCGGCGTCAGTGCGAGGGCGAGCACCGCGACGGCGACCAGATTCCAGCCCCACTGGAACCGACGCCGGCCGACCGAAACCGCCGCTTGCGCCGTCAAGGCCAGCATCAACACCGCCGCCAGCGCCTTCCCCATCATGGCCGCGTAGACCAGCGCCGCCAGGCCCAGCGCTATCGCGGGGGCCGACCACCACGGCGCCGGCGCCCCGTCGGCGGGATCGGCCGGCGCGGCGGGCCGACGGCGGCCGAGCGACCAGTCGGCGGCGGCCAAGAGTACGACCGCGACGACGGTCGGCCCGAGCACGACCTCCATGCCCAGTCGGCTCCAAAGGACGTGCTGCGGATTGACGGCGAGGAAAAGACCGGCCCACAGCCCCGCCTGGGAGCCGAACCAACGGCGGCCGGCCGTCGTCGTCAACATGACGGTGAGCACGCCGGCCAGAGCCGCCTCCCACCGCAACAGCAGCAGCGCGGTCGTCGTGGTCGGCGTCACGGTCGCGGCGTTGAGGAACAGCAGCACGCCGACGGCGTCGGTGAACGGCCCTTCGCGGTGGTCGTCGAAGGCGCGAAGGTACAACGGCCAGGCGGCGCCGTGGCGGTCGGCGCCGGTATCCGCCAGGCAGCGGGCGTCGACGGCATTCGACGCCTCGTCGGGAAACGGATGTTCCAACCAGTCGCCCAACGCGACCGTCCGCAGCAAGAGCGCCGTAAAAGCGATGGCCGCCGCCGTCACGCCGAAGCGCCACGCCGCCGGTCTGGGAAGGGAACCGGGTTCGACCAAGTCCACGAAGCGATCCTCGCGAGAGGCGCGACGGCGTCAACGGCCGCGGGAACCATCCGTCGACCGACGCCGACTGCAAGGTGTCGACA
Source organism: Planctomycetia bacterium (assembly GCA_051648425.1). GTDB lineage: Bacteria > Planctomycetota > Planctomycetia > Kolteriales > Kolteriaceae > JBOFFD01. The sequence goes on along the minus strand of JBOFFD010000649.1, from coordinate 1,070 downwards.
GACATATCATACGACTAAAAGAGATTTACGATTATGATCGTGAGATGAAGAGAGGTGCGGGCGGTTAAGCCGGTGGTCGGACGCAGGGGGAACATGCGTCCAGGTTCCTTATGTTAAAAAATCGGCGTTTCGTAGCATGAGGAGGTCGGCGCGGGGGCCATGTGTTACCGAACGGTTATAAGAACGCTTCAAAGGGTCGCCGATGGCACGTTCGGGGCGCTTTCTGAAGATGGTCGAAGAGTCATCCTGACGGGCGTCTGGCACCGATTTTCCGTCCGGTCCGATCGCTTGCCGGCGGTGTTGAACCGAACCAGAGTTCTTCGGCGCCGGAGGTTTTCCATGTTCAGGTCGTCCTACGCTTTTCTTTTCCGTTCGACGGCGTCGGCCGTTCTCTTGGCCGTCGCGGCTTGGTCGGCGCCGCTGGTCGCCGCGGACTATGGGCCGGTCATGGCGACGAAGGCCGGCCCGGTGCGCGGGGAGTTGGTGGCCGTCGATGGGAAGACCGTGGCGGTGTTTCGCGGCATTCCGTTCGCCGCGCCGCCGACCGGCGCTCTTCGGTGGCGGCCGCCGCAGCCGGTGGAACCGTGGACGGAAGCGCGCGTCTGCACCGCGTTCGCGCCGGCGTGTCCGCAGCCGGAGGGACCGACGCAGCGGTTCACCCGCCAGTCGGAAGACTGCCTGTACCTCAACGTCTGGAGCTCTTACCTGAAGGCGACCGCCCGCCGGCCGGTGATGGTTTGGATTCACGGCGGCGGCAACACCATCGGCGGGGCCGATTCGTTTGTGTACGACGGCAGACGGCTGGCCGCCGACGGCGTGGTGCTGGTCTCGATCCAATACCGGCTGGGGGTCTTCGGGTATCTCGCGCATCCGGCGCTCACCGAGGAAGCGAAGACGCTCGACGGCCGGGCCGCCAGCGGCTGCTACGGCTTGATGGACCAGCTCGCCGCGCTGCGGTGGGTGCGGGAAAACATTGAAGCGTTCGGCGGCGACCCGACCCGCGTGACGATCTTCGGCGAGTCGGCCGGCGCCGCCAACGTCACCCACCTGATGGCCAGTCCGCTGGCGAA
>JBOFFD010000648.1:0-8371 GCA_051648425.1 Planctomycetia bacterium | reverse complement strand
GGTTGTTGGCGCGCAGGCTGCTGCCGGTTTCGGTCACTTCGACGATGGCGTCGGCAAGTCGCGGCGGCTTCACTTCCGTGGCGCCCCAACTGAACTCGACGTGCGCCTTCACGCCGTGCTTCGCCAGGTAGTCGGTGGTCAGGTTAACGACTTCCGTGGCGATGTGCTTGCCTTCCAAATCCTTCGCGCTTTGGATCGGCGAATCCTCCGGCACCGCCAGCACCCATTTCACCGGGCGGCGGCTGTTCTTGGCGAAGACCAGCTCGGCCACCTCATGCACGTCGGCGCGGTTTTCGACGATCCAGTCGTAGCCGGTGAGGCCGGCGTCGAGGATGCCCATCTCGACGTAGCGGGCCATTTCCTGCGCGCGGATCAACATGCAGTCGATCTGGTCGTCGTCGATGCTAGGGTAGTATGAGCGGCTGGAGAACTGCAACGTGTAGCCGGCCTTAAGGAAAAGGGCGGCGGTCGCCTCTTGCAGACTGCCGGCGGGGATGCCGAGTTTCAAGACGCGCGGGGCGTCGGCCATTCCAAGAGTCCTTTTTCACCGAGAAGTCCGTTGGCGCCCGATCGAATATCGCATCAACCCGAGGAACGAACACCGCCACCCCTGTTCCGAACGCGCGACCGCTTTATACCAGAACGTCAAGTGTGGTGCGCCTGCAACGAAGACGCCCGCGACCTGACCGAGCCGTCGCCCGTGCGACCGAAGGAGTATGCCCGTGGAAGGCGCCGAATGGCAGAAACTGTTCCACAGCTTTCGCCCTGAAGACCAGGAAGCGTTGGTCGTGACCACGCTGGGCGGGGTGGAAATCGCCGTGCAGCAGTTGGTGGCGGTGGAAGGGATGTTCGCCGTCATCCGTGGGCGCGTCGCGGGGCAGGCGGAAGGCGGGCGCGTGTTCCTGCTGCCGGTCAGCAGCATCAACATGATCTATGTGAACCGGGTGGTGAAGTTCGAGGAAACGGACCTGTTCTCGCCGGCGGTGCCGATCGAGAAGAAGGTCGAATTGGCCCGGAAACTGGCGGAACGGGCGGAAAAAGCGCGGCGCGAACAAGAGAAGGGCGGCGGCGACGCCAAGGACAAGCGCGGCGTGCCGGACGATGTGAAGAAGCAGTTGGAAGAACTGCGGAAGTCGGCGGGGTTCGCCGAGCCGGGGAAGTCGATGGCGGGGAATGCGTCGCGGCTGATGCCGCAACTGCCGAGCGCGACCAGCTTCGGCCGACCGGCGGGGCTGCCGTCGCTGGGGTCGATTCCCTCCGCGACGGACGGCAATCCCGCGCTGAGCCAACCGGGCGGACTTCCGCCGATGCCGACCAACCCCTCGTCGATCCAGCCGGGCGGCTTACCGCCGCTGCCGGGCAATCCGGCGCAAAGCCAGCCGGGCGGTCTGCCGGCGATGCCGCGCAGTCCGGGGGGCGGGGGAGGCGGAACGCCGCCGCCGGCGCCGCCGGGCGGAGACTCCACCGACAACCTGCTGAAACTGCCCTCGATGAAACCGCGCGACGGTTCGTAGCGCCAATTCCGGCCGCCGGGCGCCCCGCGTCATTTTAGAAGTTCGAGCGATTCGTGCTTGTGAGACTTGAGACGGTCCACGATCTTCTTACACCGTTCGCCAATCTTTTCATCTTCCACGGGATCAGGTAGGACGACGTCGAGCTGACGCTGCACCTTCTTGTCTCCCGAATAGTCGATGACGAACACGCGACCCTTCGTCAAATCGATCGCTTCGCCGTCGATGGAGAAGTGTTCTTCAATTCGGCCGCCCGAAGCGGTCGCTCGATAGTCGAATTCCAAGTATTCCTTGGCCGATTCCTCGCCGAACACCAAACGAGCGTAAGCAAACGCCGTCGATTCCTTCAAGCCGCTGTTTGAAGTTGTTTCAGGAAATCCACCTTCTGGATTCTTCAGCCTCACGACCAACACATACGCATACTGCTTTTTCTCTTCGGTGAAACCCACGGTTCCCGGGACGATCCACACCGTTCTTTCCTGGATCGAATACCCGAGTCCGGAAACCTTCAGCTCTTTTGGCGGCGAGCATCCAAGCAACGCTAAGACTGCGACTGCAAAACCGAGCCTTCCGAGACGTTCAACACACATCGAGAATTCCCCCGTGGAGCGAGTGTGCGGCGTCGCCGGCGGACTACGTCTTCGGTCCGTCGTAGCGGTTGAAGACGTGCTCGAACAGCGCGGGGGCGTCGGTTTCCACCGGTGTGTACGACGACCACGGAAAAGCGAACAGAAAGGCGGCGACGCCGACGGCCGCCAGCCAGCGCAAACGGCGGCCGGCGGTCCAAGGCAGCCCGACCGCGCCTAGGAAGACGCCCGACAGCATCGCGGCGACCAAACAGTCGAAGACCTCCGGCCCCTCGATCGCTCGCAGCGCGAATCGGCCGTTGGTCAATTGGTAGACGACCAAGCCGACGAGGCTGAACGACCAGACTAAGACGGCCAGCCCCAGCAGTTCGCCGCGGACGGCGGCGGTGGTGGGCAGCGTAACCGCCAACACCGCCAGCGCGACCAGCACGGCCGCCGCCAGCCCCAGCGCCTGTTCCCAACCGACGAACTCGCCGACGCCGGCGGTGTGGGCCGGCAGCCGGCCGGTCGCCGCCATCACGCCGTAGGCCGCCCCTTGCACGGCCAACCAGCCGACGACCAGGCCGACGATGGCGGCGATGCGGTTGCCTTTGGGAGCGGGTGCGAGGCAGGCGACGAGAATCGCCACGAGGAAGACCGCCCCCACGGCGCCGGCCAACAGGGCCAGGGTGCCGTGCGGCTCGACGTCGCCCGCCGCCAACACGCCGGCGCGGTTCAGGTAGGCCAGCGACCCCAATAGGCAGACCACCCAGCCGAGGGCCGTCGGTAGGAACCACTCGAACCGTTCGTCTTCCTTTAATGGCAGCATCATCATCGGCACGACCGGGAGGTAGTACAGAATGGTGAGCATGCCCAGGAACTGATGGATCGACAGCGATTCGGTCGACAGGCCGGCGCCGGAAAGCTGCCGCGGCAGCAGCCACGCCAACACGAAGGCGACGACCACCGCCCACAGCGCCATCACCGTAGTCAAGGCGGCCACCGAGCCGAGCCACTGGACGCCAAGGGCGAGCCAACTCGCGCGGCCGGCCGGCTCGTTCAAGGCGGCCAGCGCCGCCGCGTCGTCGAAGACGGCGGCCGACGGTTTGGCGGCCTGTTGTTTCGTGGACCGTCCCTGGTTCATGCCGCATCCGTCCTTTACAGCCGTGGTGTCGACGCGCTGGGCGAAACGCCCCGCCCGAAATCATACGGCCCCCCTCCACCGCCGACCACGACGCCCCCGCCGGATGGAAGCAGAGCTGCACGCCGTTGTGGTGCGGACGTCCCGTCTGCACGAACCCTCGTGACACCGGCGGCTCGCCGATTCGTGCAGGCGGGACGCCTACACCACAACGGCAAAACGCCGGCGCCACAATGCAACCCTACTTCCAGAAGCACTCCCGATCCGCCTTCCCGCGGTTGACGGAAAACAACTGTTTGGTACAATCGATTGAAACAAACGTTTGATTTGCTGGAGGCGAGCGGTGACGGCGGTCGAAAAGAGTTCCGGGGACGAAACGCGGCACCGGTTGCTGGAAGCGGCCGGCAAGGCGTTCGCCGAGAAGGGGTTCGACGCCGCCACCGTCCGCGACATCTGCGCTGCCGCCGGGGCCAACCTGGCGGCGGTGAACTACCACTTCGGCGACAAGCGCCGTCTGTACGTGGAAGCCGTCAAGCACGCCCACTGCGTGCGGTTCTCTCAGATGCCGATGGCCGAACTGCCGCCCGACGCCTCGGCGGTCGACCGGCTGCGACACTTTATCGACGTCATGGTGCGGCGGGTCTGCGATCCGCAGCGACCGCAATGGCACGAGGGGCTGATGGCGCGCGAAATGGCCCAGCCGACCGAAGCGACGGCCGAGCTGGTGCGGGAACTGATCAAGCCCGACGCCGACCGGCTGGCGGCGATCCTCGACGACCTGCTGCCGGCGGGCACGCCGAAGGTCGACGAGTGGATGACGGCGTTTTCGATCGTGGGCCAGGTCCTCTTTTACAAGGGGCATGAACCGATCATGCGGCTGCTTTCCGGTCCCGAAGTCCATCCGCACCTGCACGTCGAGCGGCTGTCGGACCATATCGTGCGGTTTTCATTGGCGGCCCTTGGGTGCGGGCCGCCGCTGCCGCAGACCTTCGGCGTCGGAACGCCGCCGGCCGAGACCGCGGACCCGTCCGCCGAGGTGCGCCCATGAACTGGATCGCGCTGAAAATGCTGACGGGCGACCGCAGCAAGTTCTTAGGGATCGTTTTCGGCATTTCATTCGCCGCGTTGCTCATGGGGCAGCAGTCGTCGATCTTCTGCGGTCTGATGTTGAACACGACGAGTCAGATCCGCGACATCCAAGGCGCCACGCTTTGGATCATGGACCGCAACGTTCAGTTCATCGACGATATCAAACCGCTTTCCGACAACGACCTGTACCGGGTGCGGGGCGTGTCGGGGGTGCAGTGGGCGGTGCGGTTGTACAAAGGAATGACCCGCGCCCGGCTTGAGAACGGAAACTTCCAACAGGTCATCATGCTCGGCCTCGACGACGCCACGATGGTGGGGGCGCCGCGGGAAATCACCTTCGGTTCGCTGGCCGACCTGCGCAAGCCCGACGCCGTCATCATGGACGAGGGCGGCTGGAACTATCTTTGGCCCGAGACGCCGTTCGCGCCGGGTAAGATCCTCGAAATGAACGACAAGCGGGCGGTGATCGTCGGACTGTGCAAAGCCTCGCCGACGTTTCAGACTTTTCCGATCGTCTACGCGCGGTACAGCCAGGCGATCGGCTTTACGCCGCGCGAACGGAAGGTGTTGTCGTTCGTGCTGGCCGAACCGCAGCCGGGGCTGGACCCGCTGGTCGTCGCGCGGCGCATCGAGGAACAGACCGGCCTGGGCGCGTTGCACCGCGACGAATTCTTCTGGCGGACGATCGGCTACTACATGCGGCGCACCGGCATTCCGATCAACTTCGGCATCACCATCGCGCTGGGGTTCATCGTCGGCAGCGCGATCGCCGGTCAGACGTTCTACCTCTTCACCATCGAGAATCTGAAACAGTTCGGCAGTCTGAAGGCGATGGGGGTCTCGAACCTGCGGCTGGTGGGCATGATCATGCTTCAGGCGGCGGTGGTCGGTCTGTTGGGGTATGGGTTGGGCATCGGCATGGCCACGATGTTCGGCATCGTCATGGGGGCGGCGGCGAAGTCGGTGCCGCCCGCGTTCTACATGCCGTGGCAGATCTTGATCGGCGTGGCGGGGGCGGTGGTGCTCATCGCCGTACTGGCGGCTCTCGTGTGCATCCGCAAAGTGATCGTGCTGGAACCGGCGGTGGTGTTCAAATGACGGTCTTAGACAGTCCGGCGGTGAAAGCCCGGCCGCGCGACCCGACGCGGACGCCCGCCGTCGAATGCGACGGCGTCGCCAAGGAGTACGGCGACGGCGAAAACAAGGTGGTCGCCGTCGGCGGCGTCGATCTTACGGTCTACGACGGCGAATTGACGCTGCTGGTCGGCCCCAGCGGCTGCGGCAAGACGACCCTCATTTCGATGATCGCCGGCCTGCTCGTCCCCACGCGCGGAACCGTGGCGCTGTTCGGTCAAAGTCTGAGCAAAATGCGCGGGTCGGCGCTTGTCAACTATCGCGGGCGGAACATCGGCTTCGTCTTTCAACAGTACAACCTGCTGCCCGCTCTCACCGCCGCCGAGAACGCCGCCGTGCCGCTCCTCATCGGCGGCTGGAATCGGCGGCGCGCCGCCGACAAGGCGAAGGCGCTCTTAGAGGCCGTCGGCCTGGGCAAACGGGTCGACAGCCTGCCGTCGCAGCTTTCCGGCGGCCAGCAGCAGCGGGTGGCCATCGCCCGCGCGTTGGTCCACGAACCCCGGCTGTTGGTGTGCGACGAACCGACCGCCGCGCTCGACGCCCATTCCGGGCGGACCGTCATGGAACTGCTGCGGGCCGTGGCCGTGCAGCCCGGCCGCGCGGTGATCGTGGTGACGCACGACAGCCGCGTCTACAGTTTCGGCGACCGCATCGTGACCATGAGCGACGGGGTCGTCGAATCGATCGACGACGATCCGGCGTCTAAGATACAGATCCATTGACGGGAGCGGATTGCGGAAAGGGCGTCGCCGTGAGCGGTTTGCAGGAACACGAAACCTTATTGCTTTCGCAAAGATTCGATAACTTTTGCGACTCCGTCGTCAAACTGATCTCAATTACCTACCCGGACGGGGTAAAGACTGGAACCTTGGCGATAGAGTCTCAAGATTTCGGATCGACGGTCGACAACGAATGGGTGACGGTCGTCTTTACGATCGTCGACCTCGCGGAAGCCGTCGTGAAGGAGTTTCCAAACACGAGTTTGGTCGTCGCAAGTCCTGGAGTGAACATCTGCTGGTTCGACGGCATGCCTTCGATCGAGTTCAGCGGCGAGTTCTGGAGTCCACCGGAATCCCTGCAAGAGCTGAGAAAATCCTATGCGTTCATGCGGGGCCGGACGCTCGCCATCGATGTCAAGCCCTATGGCGTGATTTGAAGAGTCCGGGCGCATATTGGCGGCGAACCAACAAAGAGTCGGTCGAACCGACGGGAGCGGACGAAAATGATCGGTAAGATCGCGCGGACGATTCGGACGTGGTTCCTGCCCGTCTTGGCGGCGGCCTCTTTCGCCTTCGCCACGGTCAACGTGCTGCGGGCGCAGCAGGCGCCGCCGCCGGCCAAGCCGCCGGTGCAGCCGGCGGAGTCGCCTTTCGGCAGCACGGTCGCCGGGTCGGGCATGGCCGAGGCCCGCACCGAGAACATCCACATCGGCGCGCACGTTGCCGGCGTGGTGAAGGAAGTGTTCGTCAAAGTCGGTCGGCGGGTGCGGACGGGCGAGCCGCTTTTCAGCATCGACGACCGCCCGTACAAGGCGGAGTTGGGCGTCAAGGAGGCGATGCTGGCGGCCGCCGAAGCCCGGCTGCAACGGTTGGAATCGATGCCGCGGCCCGAGCAAATCCCCCCCGGCGAGGCGAGGGTGAAGGCGGCCGAGGCCAACCTGGGCGAGCAGGAAGACCTGTTGCGGCGGGCCGAAAAGCTGGCGACCAGTCGGTCGATCGGCCAAGAGGAGCTGGTCGGCCGGCGGATGGCCCGCGAAAACGCCCGGCAGAAGTTCGTCGAAGCGTCGGCCGACCTCCGTCTGCTTTTGGCCGGTGCTTGGGAGCCGGACAAGCTGGTGGCGCGGTCGGAAGTGATACAGGCGCGGTCGGAAGTCGACCGTCTGAAAATCGATCTGGAACGGCTTGTGGTCAAATCGCCGATGGACGGCGACGTGCTGCACGTGAATGTAAGACCGGGCGAATTCTGCGCCGCGCCGTCGTCGGCCGACTTGGTCGTGCTGGGCGACGTCGAACGGCTGCACGTGCGGGTCGACGTCGACGAACACGACATCCCGCGCTTCCGCACGGGGACGCCGGCGGCGGCCCGCGTGCGCGGCGACGTCCGCCGCGAATACGCGCTGACGTTCGTCCGCGTCGAACCGTTCGTCATTCCGAAGAAGTCGCTCACCGGCGACAACAACGAACGGGTCGACACCCGCGTCTTACAGGTGCTGTACGAACTGAAACCGGCCGAGGGTCAATCGCGCGCCCCGGTGTACGTCGGCCAGCAGCTCGACGTCTTCATCGACGTCGGTTCCGACGAGTCTTAAAATCCGCGAGTCCGCCTTCCTTCGGTTCCCTCCTCGTTAGCCGCCGCTTTCCGCGGCGGCGCGTCCTTTCTCGCCGATCGGTCAACCGCGAAGACGCGCCGCTGAGGAAAGCGGCGGCTAACAAATCGATGCCTGCTTCCAAAAGCCCCTTCGTTTCCCGGTTCCCGCCGGGCGATGCGGTCCGTTCGCCGGCGGCTCCATACACTTTCCGCACGGGTTCGCCGTTTCCGCTCGCGAGGGCCGTCGATGTCAGCCGCCGTTCGCCGCACCGCCGCCCCGAGACCCGCGCGGAGCGCCCGCGCTTTCGCGCTGGCCGTCGCGCTGGCCGTGGTCGCATCGGCGTCGGCCGACTTCGTCGTCTTCCGCGGCGCAAGCGGCGAGCGGACGGTCGAGGGGAACGTCGTCGCCGAAGACGCCCGCGGCTTGATCCTGGAAGGCCGCGATTCGCAGCATTACAGCATCACCAAGGACGAACTCGTCCGCCGGCGGAAGGTCGACCAGCCGGCGGCGCCCTACACCAAGCAGCAGCTTCGCGCGGAACTGCTGGCGGAGTTCGGCCCCCGCTTTCAAGTCCTGGCCACCAACCACTACATGCTCGTCTACAGTTCGACGCCCGACTACG
>JBOFFD010000647.1:0-4051 GCA_051648425.1 Planctomycetia bacterium | reverse complement strand
CGATGCCCATGTGCAGTCCCACCGCCGTCAACAAATAGAACGGACGCAACCATCGGTTCCATACCAAGACGCAGAACGACAACTCGAAGACGACCGTCAAGTGAGTCAGAAACTCGACCGCCATCGGCGTGTGGGCGAGGAAGGTAAGATCGATCGATTGGTATTCGAGGTTCGCCAGCGCGATCCACAACGCCTGCCCGTCCCACCACGAAGGCCCCGCCAACTTCGACAACCCGGCGAAGGCGTAGATCACGCACATGTGCAATTGGATCAACCGCGTCGCGACGGCGGCGTCGGTCCGAGGAACGACCACCAGTGTAAGTCCACCTCGCTTCGCCGCGCGACGGACGGCGAGGACGCGATCGACGGAAAAGACCGCCCCCGACGGACCGACGCTGAGATAAAGAAGAAGCATGCCGAGGATCTGATCGAGGCCGTACAACGCCGGCGGCACGCGGTGGACGTAAGAAACGAAGATGATGAACGAGGCGATGCTCGTGACGCGCGTCCACAAACCGACCGTGAACAGCAGCGCGACGACGATCGCCGCGCCGTGCGCCGCGCCAAGCCAGCGGTCGGGCACGTACCAGAGATACGTCCACGATGAGTCGGGAAGAAACGACAAATACTTTGCAAAGAAGTCGTTGGGAAGTTCTCGCATTTGCAGCGACCGCACGGCGCCGATCGGCAGCCAACCGTCTTCGCCGAAGAAATCGTACAACGCGATCCCCCAGACCGCCAACGTATACACGAACAGCAAGCCGGTTAAGATGCGGATCACCGCTAAAACGTGGGGAAGAATCGGCGTAAACCAGAAGGCGTCCCACGTATCGGCGGCAGCCCGCGCGCAGCCGAGCAGGTGGCCCGCAGCGGCCGACGTCGCCCGGTTCAGTGCGAGTCCCATGTGAACGTCCCCAAAGGCTGCTCGAGGTAGCTTTCCGGCGCCGTCAGCGACGCGCCCTGTCGCACTCGTTCCATCGTCGGCACGAGGTGGGTGATTCGACTCATCACCACCGTCTCGCCGTCGTACTTCTTCAATAGATGGCGGGCGTACCATAAATGCCAATCGTCGGGCGCGAAATTCAGAAACTCCGTCAACATGAAATGCCGGTGGTACAAAAGACGCGGCGCGATTCCCTTATGCGGCGACGTGCCGTTCACCGTGCCGCCGTCGGCGCGGGTCACGGTGAAGGAAATCAGCGTGCTGGCCTCCGGCTCCGGGGCGAAGTAGTGATAGCCGTGGTTCAGATAAAGCAGTTCGATGTAAGGGCGGACGACCCGCCAGCCGGATAGGAAAAGCCCGGACGTCGGCGGCACCGCCAACGGCGCGATCAGGATGGCGGCGAGATGATATAGGAGAAGGAGGGAGACGAACCGACGCCGCGCCGGGGACCAACGGGATGTAAGGGCAGGCGTCGGCGCGGCCGTCGGCGGCGGAACGAGTTTCTTCATTGCAACGCCCCTGCGGCTCCATTCGACCGGGACCGGAAGGCGGGTGGCGGCCGAGTCCGGCGATCCACCACACCGTACCCGAAAAACGACGACGGGGAGGCGGTTTTAAAGACCGCCTCCCCGTCGAGAGGATCATCGGTGGTGGGAACGCGCCGAAATCAACGAGTCTTCTGCGTCAAGCCTTCGATGGTGGCGTCGTTCGTGAAGTCGAACGCGAGCGCCTTTTCGACGCCGGGTTCGAGGCTGATGCTTTCCGACTTCACCATCTTCCGGCCGTTGCGTTCAACTTCCACGCGGATCGAGTAGCCGTAGGCGCCTTCCGCGGTGGGAACCGTCTGGAAGCGACGGACGGCGCCGCGCGAGTGGGTCAGTTCGCCGTCGATGAAAACCTTGGCGTCGGCGGGCACTTCAATCTTCAACCGATTCGACATGCTGGTCGCCTTCGGGGCCGGCGTGATCTGCATGTCGGGGACGACCGTCGAGGTCGGGGCTTGCTCGGTGGGCATATGCATGATGGGCGCCGACACCGGCGTTTCCATGACGGCCGGCGAGTTCATGTAATAGGCCGGCGACGACATGCCCGCCGAACCGCCGGACATGTGGCCGCCCGAGCCGCCCGAACCGCCGGCCGAGCTGTAGCTGGAGTAGTAGCCGCCGCTAGAACCACCACCGAAGCTGCCGCCCGACGAGCCGCCGGAACTGTGGCTGGAATAGTAGCCGCCGCTGGAGCCGCCGCTCGAACCGTGGTGACCCCACTTGTGCGCCCGGTGGCCGTGGAAAAGGCCGCCGCCGCTCGAGCCGCCCGACGAGCCGCCGCCCATCGAGCCACCGCTGGATCCGCCCGACGAGCCGCCGCTGCTGCGGTGACCGGCCGAAGCCGTGGACGCCGCCATCACACCGGCCATGGTCGCCACCGCCACGAACACTCCGAAACGCTTCATCCAATGCCCCTTCAGTAATCCCAGTTGCCTAACTTTGGGACACCGACCAAAACGGTCGACGAGTCCGCGACTTCCACTATCGTTCCGTCCGAACGAAGCTTCCATGCCGGCCCTTCGGCCCCCGCAATCCTTTTCGCGGGTCGATTCTCTATCGCCGGAGCGCATTCCAGCGAAAAGAGAACACGTGTACGATATTCCCGCCGACTCCCCGTACGTTGTCCGCAACGCGGAGGAAAGTTCGGCGAACACGGGATAGTTTAACGCCTAAAAAGTCGCTTTCAATCCCTTGGATCACCTGTTTTAACATACTTACCCTGTCTTGCTGAACGGCAAGGTCGCTAACTTCGATCGGTTCCTCGCCCTTGAAAGGTTCCGAACATGGCGGACCGCGACTCGACGAAACGCGTCTTGACAATTCTGGCGTTCGCCTCCGGCTGCGCCGCATCGATGCACTGCCTAGCGAACAATGGTGATGCAGCGAAAGCCAAAGCGTCGCCGCCGTCGGTCGCCCCGGAGGATCTCCTTGGGGCGTGCTCGCTGTTGGAGGAAGAACTGCCGAAGTCGGCGACGGGGTTTTCGCCCGGTCGGATGGCTCGCCTGCTCGCGCAGATCGACGCAGTCGAGAGCATGATTCTTCGGGCGGGTCGCGATTCGAACGACGTGCGGGAATGGTCGGACGCCGTCGCCCGCCGCATGGCCGCCAAGCGGTACGTGGATCGTTCGATCGACGTGCTGCTCAGTCTGCATGGGCAGTTTGCGGCCTTGAAACCGGAAGAGGTTCGCCGTGACACGGTCCGGCGGCATCGCCAATCGATTCACAACCTGTTGGCGCTTTCGGGTCGAATGCAGCACGACCTGGGCGAACGCTGGCGGATGGCGGCGGCCCGGGCGACGCCCCGCCCGGCCGACCGCGACCGGATGGTGCAGTTGGCGGCGGGATCGCGCAGCCGCTTGGCGGCCGCCATCGTTTCGTGGTGGCTCATCGATACACCTCTAACGGCTGGTGTTCCGCCGGCGCCGGCGGCGGTGAAGCAACGGATCCTCTCGGCCGTCGCCGCCAGCCGTCGGCAGGACGTCCTTCCCGTCCTCGCTCTCTACTTGCAAACGGCCGGGCCGCCGAAGGATGCGGTGGAACTCGACGTGCGCCTCTCCGCGTTGGAAGCGGCGGCCGCCATCGGCCTGCCGCAGGAACCTCTGCCCCGCGGCCGTCGATTGGAACCCGCCGACGTCGCCCCGCACCCCCGGCCCGTCCCCGCGACGATGCTGCCCGAAGACTTGTCGACGTATCTTAGCAACCTGCCCGAACGCGCCGCGTGGCCCGCCGATCTTAAAGCGCGCGCCGACGCCCTTGATTCCATCTTCCGCGACCGAATGACGAACGGCTGCGATCCGAACGTGTATCAGATCGACGGCGGCGAATTCCAGCCCGGCGACTGGCTGCTCATGCGCGGTTCCTCGCCGTACCATCTTTTCACCGATCTTTCACCTGGACTCTACACCCACATCGGCGTGGTCGCTTCTTATACGCCCTCCGACGGCAAACGTCGCGTGGTCGTGGTGGAGGTCGTCGAGCAGGCGGCGACCGTCCAGGCCGTCTTAGTGGAAGACGTCCTGCCGACCACGCTGCACTACATGGTGTTGCGGCACGCCGACCGCGC
>JBOFFD010000646.1:0-9553 GCA_051648425.1 Planctomycetia bacterium | reverse complement strand
TGGAAAGCTGCCCAAAGCCGGCGATCGTCTGTTGCCGACGGCCCCATGACGGCGGCGATTGGGAAGGCAGCGAAACCTCCCGCCTCGCGCTGTTGCGGCAGGCCGTGCTCGAGAAAGCCGCTTACGTCGAAATCGAGTTCGACGTCGCCGACCAAATCCGCCGGTACGGGTCGACGCAACGGGTCATCGCCTACACCAGCCCCGGCGGCGTGCCCGACGACATTGAAGACGTGTACGACCAGATGTGCGACAAAGACCCCGACGTCGTCAAACTGACGATGCCGGTGCGCACCCCGCGCGAGGCGCTGCCCCTCTTGCGGATCATCGCGAAAGGCAAGAAGCCGACGGTGGTCACCGGCTGGGGCCGGAGCAGCATCATGTTGAACATTCTGGGCCAACGCTACAAGGCGCCGTGGACGTACGCCGCCTTGGAGAAAGGGATGGAAACTTACCCTGGCATGGCGACGATCGGCGATTTGGAAGACGTTTACGACTTCCGTTCAATCGACAGTAGGACGCCGCTCTTGGCCGTGACGGGGTACCCGGACGAGCAGAGCCTGGCCGTGCGCGTGTTGAACCAAGCGTTCAAGCACGGCGAAAGCCGCGTTCGCTGTCTACCGTTCGACATCGTCGACGCCGACTTCTTCGGCAAAGTCGGCAAGGCGCTGCGGCTTTCGGGCGTCTTGGTCGATCCGCCGCATCGCGAATCGGTCATGGGCCTGTTGGCGGAAGTTCACGAATCGGCCCAAGCCGCGGGTCTCGCCGACCTGATTCTTTGTTCGGGCGAGAAGAACGAAAAGTGGATCGGCTTCAACACGCAGTCCCGGCTTATCGTGCGGGCGGTGGAGGAAGCGATTGTCGGTCGGCACGGGGCCGGCGCCACGCTGGAAGGCCGCAGCGCCTTGGTGGTGGGGTCGACCGCGAGCGGGCGGTCGATCGCGACGGAACTGGCGAAGCGCGGCGCTCGGCTGGTAGTGTCGGACAAAGAAGAGAAGCTGTCGAAGAAGCTGGCGGCCGATCTGTCGTGCCGCTACGTGGCGGCGGGCCAGGTCTACTCGACGCTCACCGAAATCATGATTCTGACGCCCGACGAAGAAACTCCCGCCCCCGGCCGCGCCGCCATCGATATGCCGCGAAGCTGCGCCCGCGAGGGAATGGTGCTGATCGACTTGACCCACCCGCCGTTTCTGACGGGAATCCTGCTGGAATCGCACGCGCTGAAGGGCTTGCCGATTCGGCCCATGGACGTGTGGCTGCGGTCGCTGGCGACGGTGGTGCGGGCGGTCACGGGCAAAACCCCGACCGCCGAAGACCTGGCCGCCCCCCTGGCCGACCTCGACCTGCCAATCGACTTCCCGCCGAACGACGATTTGTTCGGTTGAGCGACTCGGCGTATTGATGGATTCCAACTTCTGATGCGCGCCAGGTAAAATATGTGGGTTGAACAACTTACCATTCAGAATGTGCGTTCCTTTGAATCCATTTCGATTTCGTTCACGAAGCCGAAAGAGGTGCCTTACCGTTGGATTACGTTCGTCAGCGAAAACGGCGGTGGTAAGAGCACTGCCCTGCAGGCGCTGGGTTTGCTGCTGGCCGGACCGGAAGGTGCTCAGAAGCTGCTGCCGCGACCCTTCGGCTGGCTGCGGGACGAGAGCAGAGTCGGGAGAATCGCCGCCAGAATCCATCAAGACGAATGCGATCCGGGGCTGCATGGCAAAGACAAAGTGAAACGGGCGTTCGGATACTCCTACTCAATTACGGGTTCCGCCCCACTTAAGGTGCACAACAAACATTACACCGAACCGACCATCGTTCCCGCGCAACGGGCGACGTTGACTTGGTTGCGGGAGAAAGCTTTCGCATCGATGGGGACCGGTTGGTTCGCCGTCGGCTACGGTGCGTTTCGGCGATTGACTCGGTCAAATCAGATCATCATTCCGCTGCTGGAGCCGCAAGCCCGCTTCACCAATTTTTCCACTCAGTTCGACGAGGCGGAGCCGTTGTCGATCTTCGAGCTCTGGATGGTGTATCTCGACTATCGAATCGCCAAGGAGCGGGATCCGAAAGCCAAACGGCAAAAAGAGCTTGGAATCGCCGCCATCAACAAACTGCTTCCTGCGGGAGTCGAGTTCGACTCAGTCAGCGCGGAAGGCCGCGTTCTTTTCAATATCGGCAGCCGACTCGTCCCCACCATCAGTTTAAGCGACGGCTTCAGGAGCATCCTCGCCCTCGCCGGAGACTTAATCTGGCGCCTCATCCTTGCGTTTCCGGAAAGCTCCGATCCATTGAAGGAAAAGGGCGTCGTCCTCATCGACGAACTAGACATTCATCTGCACCCGAAATGGCAGCGGGACGTGGCTGGCCTTCTTCGGGAAACCTTTCCGAACCTTCAGTTTTTCGTGGCGACGCACAGTCCAATGATCGCCGCCGGTGCCGGCGCCGATGCTCTTACACTAAAGTTTGACTTTTCAGAGGGAAAATCCGAGGTTCGCAAGGTCGAGAACATCGCTTCGATGAGCGTCGACCGCTTGCTGCAAAGCGATGCTTTCGATTTGATTTCTCCGTTCTCACCGGAAGCGCAACGCAAGATCGACCGGTTCGACGAACTGAACAAACGGAAAGGTCGACATTCCAAAATGGAAGCCGATGAGTACAACGGTTTGTTCGACTTCATGTCGGAAGCGATGGCGGCCGGCGCGCCGCCTGTTCCTGGTTCGTTGGAAGGTAAGATCGACGCATTTCTGGAGCATGCGTTGAATGATAAAGGTTGAGCGAGGTTCGTCTCCGGCGATACTTGTCGCCAAAGGAGACGAATGGCGGGAGAAGCTCTTGTCGGCGACGACCAAGGAAGAACGCGGCCGCTGGATCGACAAATACCGCCACCGGCAAGTCAAAGATGCGCTCGTCGATATTTTCCACGGCAAATGCGCCTACTGTGAAAGCCGCATCCTGCACGTCGACTACGGGCACATCGAGCATTTCCGGCCTAAAGCCGGACCGAAAGGACGTCTGGATCTTACTTTCACTTGGACGAATCTTCTCCTTGCCTGTGGCGTCTGCAACGGCGGCGGCAACAAATCCGATCACTTTCCCGACGTCGAAGACGGCGGACCGATCGTCGACCCTTGCGACGACGACCCGGCGCAACACTTTGAATTTCGCTACGACGATGCGATCGGTCTCGCGTCGGTCTACGGGTCGACCGTACGAGGCGAACAGACGGAAAAGATTCTCGGACTCAATCGCCAACACCTTCGCGCGCACCGTTCCGAGTTCGTGAAAAAACTAAGCGTCCTGGCGCATTTTGCGGCGACGAACCAACAGGCCGCCGAACTGCTGGCCGCCGCGAAGTCGGCCGGCGGGGAGTACGCGGCGTTCGCGCGAACGATTTCTTAAGGCCGTCGCAAGGACGTCACTCGTGCCGCAACGCTTCGATCGGGTCCATGTAGGCGGCGCGGCGGGCGGGGTAGAGGCCGAAGAAGAGGCCGACCACCACCGCGATGCCGAGCGACAGTAAGATCGACCAACCCGTGATGCGCGGTTCGAGGTTGCGGATCGATTCGGGCAGCGTTTGATACACGTCGGGGTAGACGCGGGCGCCGAGGAACTGCATCGCCGCTACGATCGGTTTGCACAGCAGGCCGAAGACCACCCCCAATAAGCCGCCGGTGAGGGTCAACACCAGCGTCTCGGTGAGGAATTGCCATAAGATGTGCGCCCGCTTGGCGCCCAAGGCGCGGCGGATGCCGATTTCACGCGTCCGTTCGGTCACGGTGGCCAGCATGATGTTCATGATGCCGATGCCGCCGACCAGTAGCGAAATGCCGGCGATCAACACCAGCAGCACGGTGAACAGCATCCGCAGGATTTCCGCCTGCCGCAGCAGTTCCTTCGGCACGGTGATTGAGTAGTCGTTCTGCGGGTGATAGCGCCGCAGCAGGTCCTCGATCATCTCCGCGACGGCGTCGACCTCTTCCGTCGTTCGGACCTTGACGGTGATCTGACTCAGTTCGACGATCTCGCCTTCCCGCGACCCCGACCGCGACGTCATCACCTGGTCGCCGATACGCGCTCTTAGAGTCGAAAGGGGGATGTAAACGTCGAGGTTGAAGTTCTGGGCGGCCAAACTGCCGCCGATGCCGGCCGACGGCGTGCGATCGTCCGTCGTGCCGACGACGCGATAGAATTCAGTGTCGATCTGAATCGACTTGCCGATCGGCTCGGCGTACGGGAAAAGCGTCTCGGCGGTGCCCGACGCCAACACACAGACGTTGTCGGTGTTTTCGACGTCGTAGTCTTCAAGGAAACGGCCGAGCGTGAGACGCAGTTGGTTCATGTCTCGATAAGCCGGTAGGCAGCCGACCACCCGCGCGTCGAGCGTGTTTTGGTCGTAGCGCACCGCTCGCGGGATTTCCCGCATGGGGACGACGTCGACGATGCCGGGAATCGTTTCCTTGATGCGGACGAAGTCTTCGCGGACGAGGCCGTAACTGATGAACATGCCGCTGCCGGCGCTGCTGGACCCATCGGTCGGTTTGATGCTGCGCAGGATGATGCTGGTGGCGCCCAGGCTCTTAATCTGTTCTTGGGCTTGCTGACTGACGCCTTCGCCCATCGCCACCAGCCAAATGACGGCGGTGACCCCGATGAGTATGCCGAGCACCGTCAAAGCGGAGCGTAGTTTGTGCAACAGCAGGCTTTTGACGCCGGATCTTAGCGTGCGGACGGCGGCGGGAAAAGAGAGATTCACTGCGGCGCCCCAAAGTTGAATTGCGTTCGGACGCGACGGGCCGGCGTCAACCGCCGGTCGCCGGCGCCGGCGAGGTTTCCACGGCCTTCGCCGGCTTCGCGGCGGTCGGTCCGCCCGAGATTTCGCCGCGAGGCGCCCCTTTGGGAGTTCCCGGCGGGCCGTCCGGTTGCCCCGGCCGACGACCGCCGCCCGGCGGCATCCCCTTGGACGGCGTCGAATCTTTCGGGTCGCCGGCGGCGGGCGGTCCACCCTCGCCAGGCGGGCCGCCGTTCGGTCGGCCGCCTTTTCGCGCGGCCTTCGCGTCGGCGGCCGGCGGCGCCGTCCGGGCTTCGGGGATCGTCGACCGCGGGTTCAGAATCACCTCGTCGCCGGGATTCAGACCGTCGCGGATTTCGATGAACTTACCGTTCGACAGCCCCACCACCACCGGCCGTTCTTCGTACCCCGACTTCGTCTTGACGTAACAGAACGGTTTGCCGCCGCGTTCGACGATTCCTAAGATCGGCGTCGACAACACGTCCTCCAGCTCGGCCACCAGCAACTCCACCTCCGCCGTCATCCCCGGCTTGATGCCGATTTCGTAGGTCGGGTCGTCGATGCGGACGATCGCGGCGTATTCCTTCACCTGCGCCGAGAAGAACGACGTCGGCTCCGGCTGCGAACCGACGGATTCGACGGTTCCGCGCAGCGGTCGATTGCGGATGCGGATCTCGGCGGGCATGCCCGGCTTGACTTGGTCGATCTTCGTTTCGTGGACGAGCGCTTTCACCTGCATCTGCGTCAGATCCGGCAGGCGAAGGATGTTCTGATACTCGCGGACGATCGCCCCTTCTTGAATGTTCGCCTCCGACCGTCCGCTGAAGCGGCTCGATTCATTGGCGTACACCACCATTCCCGCCTGCGGCGCCACGATCGTACACTTCTTCAGTTGGTCTTCCAGCCGCGCCAGCTTCAAGGCTTCCAAGTCGAACGCGGCCTTTTCGGCGGCGGCTCGCGCGGCGGCGGCGTCGCGCAGGCTTTCCAACTCGCGCACCATCTTAGGTTTCGTGAACTCAATTAAGACGGTCTTGGCGGTGTCGGCGGTTTCCAGATCAAGCTTGGCGCGTTCCACCGTGTCTTTGTTCGTGTCCAACTGAAGTTCGTTGATGAAGCCTTTGCGAAACATCTTCTCGGAGTAGTCGAGGACGTTCTGCGAACTGCGCAGGTTCTGTCGGGCCACTACGATGGCCGCCTCGGCCGTCTGAAGCAACTGCTTGAAGGTTCCTTCGTTGTACTCGCGCACGCCGATCTTAGCGACGGCGGTGTCTTCCTCGGCCTGAATGAGCGTCGAACGGGCGCGTTCGGCGGCGATCTTCTGCGTGTTGATGTTGGTTTCGATCGTCGACGAATCGAGGCGCACCAGTTCGGTGCCGGCCTTCACCTGCTTGCCCTGTTCGATGATCCAAAGGATGGTGCTGCCGCCTTCGACCAAGCATTTCAGATCGACGTTGGCGGCGCTTTCGACGTTGCCGTCTTCGACGATGTTGACCTTCAGCGGGCCGCGGGCCACGCGGTGGGTCTGAAAAGTCGGGGAGGGGGCGCCGGGGGTGAGCAGGCCGTCGAACTTGCCGGTCCACCACAGGCCGCCGACGACCAGCGTGACGGCCGCAAGCAGCGCCGAACCCCAGCCGGAGGATTTCGCGCTGATGGGATCGGCCGGTTCCAATCCGGCGCCGTTCGCCAGCGATTCCAGCGCCGACGCCATGCCGTCGCGGGTGCGGTCGAGCGGCGTCGGTTCGCCGAGGCTCGTGGTCGAATCGTCCGGCATGACGCCAAGCTCCAAACGCGAACAGAGGCCGGCGACCCACGAGAAGGGGGTCGGCCGACCGTCGGCGGGACGGTACGGGAAGGTTTTCCGCGGATTTCGCCGCCTGGGGGGAGCCGAGGCGAGTCGCAGGCGGTCGTCGCCGAGTCCGCCACGAACTCGTCGATAGAACGATTCTACGTCGATGCCGCGCGCTCCGCCAAGAGAAATCGTCACGGTTCGCAACGTTCCCGCGAAACCGTCGGTTCGGGCGACCGTTGCGATCGGCGCTATCCGTCGTCACGGCGGACTTTCCGTAGAATCGCGTGTAAGTTTCGGCTGGGGAAGGATGCGGGCGTGGGCGACGGTAAGTTGGTGGAAGGGCGGGACTATTACGTCGAAAACGGCGCCTACGTCTTTACGGAGGACTTTCTGAAGCGGCGCGGCGGGTGTTGTCGCAGCGGGTGTCGGCATTGCCCGTATGGCTACGGACCGAAAGGCAAACTGAAGGACGTGCGGCGTCGCTCCGGTCGACTCGACGCGCCGTTTCGCAATTTGATCGACGCGCCGGCGTCGTGGCGGCGGGCGTTTTTTCTGTTCGCCTGCGCGGCCGGTCTGCTCGCGGCGGCGGTGGTCCAGGCGTATTTATCCACCGTTCGTTGACCCCATTCCTCGGCCCGATCCGGTTCTCTCCCTTGGGCGTTTCCATAAATACTTTGGGGAGAAAATCCTCCCCTTTGCAGAAGGCGCCGTCCAATGTCCGACTCTCACGACCAATCGAAGACTGGTGGCGACGCCAGCCCGCCAAGGTCGTCGTCGCACACGGCCGCTGCCAGACCTGCGAACGACGCCATGACCCACCAACTGCCGGCGCCGGGCGGCGAGCTTGGCGTGGTCGGCCAACGGTTGGCCGATTTGCAGATCGTCCGCAGCGCCGACTGGCGCGGGGCGGTGGCCAGTGCGGGGGAAGGCGCCGACCTTAGAAGGATACTGAAGGTTTTGCATCTGACGACGCGTCAGTGGACTGGTTGCCAGAAGCCGGCGCCGCTCGTCACCTTGTTCATGGCGAAGGAGATATTGGCCGGGTTGGTCGATCCTTCGCGCATCGAACGGTTGCGGTTCAAGCATTATTACGTCGGCATGGATGTAAGTAGAACCGCGACGGCTCGCACGCCGTGTCCGCTGGCAACGACAGCCGACTTACATCTATGCCGACGTAATATGTCTTGCGGGACCGGTTGGGCGCGGGCGGCTTCGGCGAAGTCTATCAGGTTCTGAATCTGAACATCGACAAGATTCAGGCGATGAAACGGATCCTACCGCAGCGGTTGGCGGGCGGTTCGGCGGAATTCGTCAAGCGATTTCGCATCGAAGCGAAGGCGAACGCTCGGCTGGAATCGCTCGGCGTGCCGCAAATCCGCGAGACGGATTTCGAGGGCCCGACGCCGTTTTTCACCATCGACTTCGTGGAAGGCCTATCGCTCGACAAGGCGATCGACGAACGTCGCAAAACACGCGACGCCGACCCCAAACTTTCTCGAAAACCGTTGTTCGACTTTCAGGAAGCCGTGCGGATCACGCGCGACGCGGCGCGAATCCTCGGCCACGCACACCGCGAACAGATCGTCCACCGCGACGTGAAGCCCGCGAACCTCATGCAGACGGTGGACGTCGACGGCGAACCGCTTTTGAAGGTGATCGACTTCGGCATTTCAAAGGTGACGGCGACGGCCGAGAACGAATCGCAGACGCATGCCGGCGTGCAGGGAATCGGCACGCCCGCTTTCATGCCGCCGGAGCAATGGCAGAGCATGACGAATGTTAGTCCGCCATCCGACGTGTACTGCTTGGGCCACGTGTTGTTTCACCTGATCACCGGACGCACTCCGTTCGAGCCGGCGCCGCAAAGCATGTACGAATGGATGTACGCGCATGCCGGCGCAACCGGTGAAACTGAAGGAGTTCGTCGACGGCGCGCCAACGGGTCTGGATGAACTCATCAAGGGGATGATCGCGAAAAAGCCGGAAGAGCGTTACGCCGACGGTAAGACGGCGGAAGCGGCGCTCGACGCCTTTTTGGCGAAGCACTATCGCAAGTCGTCGAAAGTGAAAAAGGCTGTTCCGCCGCCCGCGCGGCCAAAGACGACCACACCGTTCCCGCCCGCCGAGGTTCAAGCCGCGCCGTTGAACGGATGGCCGAATCGGTGGGTACTGTTGGGGGCGGCGGCCGGCGTCTTCGCAGTGATGATGACGTTGCTCGTCGTCAACTCGCCGCGCGCCAAATCCGACCGAAACGGTTCGACGACGCCGAGCGTCGCGCAGACTTCCGAGTCGACGGAGACTTCTGCACCGAATAAGGGCGAACCGGCGCCTAATCCGCCCGTAGACTCTGCTCCGCCGGAAGAGATCACGCTCTCAATGGGGATGAAGTTGAAGTTGCTCCAGCCGGGGTCGTTCATTATGGGTTCGCCACGGAGTGAACGCGGCCGGGAAGACCATGAAAGCCCAGTGGAGGTGACGTTGACGAAACCGTTCTACATGGGCGTTTACGAGGTGACGCAGGGGGAATGGGAGGAAGTGATGAGCCAGCAGAATCCGTCGCACTTCACGAACGTCGCCGGCGTGGATGCGAAGCGGTTGCCGGTCGAACTAGTTTCTTACGACGACGCCTTGGCCTTCATCGCAAAATTGAACAGAAGCGAAAACTTAAAATGCCGACCGGTTGGAAATATATGCTGCCGACGGAGGCGCAGTGGGAGTACGCCTGCCGGGCGGGGAGTAAGACACCGTTCAGTTTCATTGGAGAGATCAACGTGAGCAAGGTGAACTACAACGGAACGAACGACAGTTCCACGGCGTCGGAAGACTCACTCAAGCGAACGACGACGGTCGGAAGTTATAAGCCGAACGCCTGGGGACTGTACGACATGCACGGGAACGTCTGGGAGTGGTGCCGCGACGAATATCAAGCTAATCTTCTCGGCGGAATCGACCCGTTCGCGCCGCCGGAGCAGGCCCCG
>JBOFFD010000645.1:0-4007 GCA_051648425.1 Planctomycetia bacterium | reverse complement strand
GGGCCGGCGTCGTCGATGAGAAAGTAGACCGCGTCGTCGGTCTGCGCGGGCGACGCCGCCAGGCCGAACTTGTTCTGAAAGCGGCCGAATTCCTCCGAGAAGGAGCGACGCCACCGTTCGACGCCGTCGTGGCCGCAGCAGACCACGTCGCCGCTCTCGAAGAAGGCGACCACGCGGTCGGCGTCGACGACGGGCGTGGGGGCGGCGCGACTGACGAAATAACTGTCTTTCACGGGGTCGGACGTCGGGACGGAAACGCTCCAAAGGCGTCGGCCGTCATTAAGATCGTAACAAAGGAGCAGACAGGCGTCTTTCATGGGGCCTTCGACGGCGGTCAGGAAGATGCGATCCTTCCAAACAACGGGGCTCGACTGGCCGTGACCGGGCGCGGGTGCCTTCCAGGCGATGTTCTCGGAGGGCGACCACGTCTCCGGGACGGCGTCGGCGGGGAAGTCGCGGACGCCGGCGCCAAGAAAACCGGTCCAGCGGTCCGCGCCGACCGTGGCGGCGGCCAAGACCGTCGCAAGAATGAAGTTCATCGCCTACTCCCATTTGTTCGAGCGGAGCGAATCGTCCGCGGCATCATCCGTTCTTCGAGTTTCCTACGGGGCGACGACGTCGGCGTCCGTCGGCGCCGCCAAGGACCGCGGCTTGGTTTCAAAGTTCCGGCGATTCGAGCCGGGGTCGCGACGACGGTCTTCTAGAAATCGGCGTCGTCGCATTCTCCCTTGCCGAGGAAGAAATAGGATGGAACCTGCGGCATTTCGATCTCAAGAAGGATCGATCGGTGAATTCTAAACGCTTAAGTTTTCCAGAGATGTTACGGATGACGCCGGTGGACAGAGCGAGGCTGCTGCAGACGATCGGACGGATCGCGGCCGTCGCGGCGGCGTATGTCGTATTGGGCCGGCTGGCCTTGCTCTTAGCCATACCGCCGGGGTTCGCGTCGGCGATGTGGCCGGCGGCGGGCGTATCGTTGGCTGCTTTGTTGGTCGGGGGCAACCGGCTGGCGGTCGGCGTTTTTCTCGGTTCCTTTTTTGTGAACTGGGAGAAAGGAATCGACATCGGTTCACTGGGCTCGGTGGGTCGGTCGGCGTGGCTCGCCGTCTTGATCGCGTCCGGTGCGGCGGCGCAGGCGCTGTTCGGCGCGTTTCTGGTGCGGCGGTTCGTCGGCTACCCCACGCCCTTGAACCGAGACGGCGAAGTCGTTCGGTTCACGCTGCTGGCCGGACCGGTAAGTTGTCTTGTTTCTTCGACGGCCGGCGTCGGCGTGCTCTACGGCTTCGACAAGATCAGCGTCGACGAAGCCGCCATGTCGTGGTGGACCTGGTGGACGGGCGATTCGATTGGCGCCGTCTGCTTTTCGCTGCTGACGCTGATGCTCTTCGGCGAGCCGAGAGACGCCTGGAACCGCCGCCGGTTCGTTGTGGGCGGCCCATTGTTGGCCGCCTGCTCCATCGCCGTCGGTTTGTTCGTTTACACCAGCCACAGCGAAACTCGGCGTATCGGGGACGAGTTCGAGCGGCACACCGGCGATCTGACGGAATCGATACGGCTGCGGCTCGGATCGGCCCTGGAAACCCTCTACCACCTTCGTGGGCTGGTGGCGGCGGCGCATCCGATCGACGCGGAGCGATTTGAGGAATTCACTGGTCCCGAGCTGACGACGGAGCGAGTCGCGCAGCAATCGTTTTCGTGGAATCCCAAGGTCGGGGACGCGGAGCGGGCGGCCTTCGAGCGGTCGGCGTCGACCGAGACGAACCGTTCCGTCGAAATCTTCGAGTTCGGCCCTGAGGGCTTGCGGCGGGCCGGTCGTCGGCCGGACTACGTCGTGGTTCGCCACGTCGACCCGACGTCCGACGGTCAAGCGGCGGTCGGCTACGACGTCGCTTCCGAACCGGCCAACAGGTCGGCCCTTCGGGAATCGGCGCGTACCGGCCGGGCCGTCGGAACGGCTCCGGTTAGTCTTCTGCAAAACGAAGCTTCCAAAAACAGCATGTTGATCCTGGCGCCGGTTTTTCGAGACCGCATCCTTCCCAAAGACGCGGAACATCGCGAAGACGCCGTCGCCGGCTTCGTCGCGACGGTGCTCCGGTTGGACAAGTTCGTCGATGAAGCTTGGAAGACCGATCTTTCCGACGGCGTCGCCTGCGTTCTCGCCGACGACACCGACGAAGAACGCCCGGTCCCGTTTCTGTACTGGAACCAAGGCTCCCTGGGCTGGTCGGTCGACCCGTCGCCGAGTTCCGACCTGGCCTGGCTGAAGCGGTCGCACGTGATCGAAGCGGCCGGCCGACGGTGGAAACTGCGATTCACCGCGACCCGGCCGTTCCTGCAGGCGCACGGTTCGATGCACGCCTGGAACGTCCTTGCCAGCGGCGTGCTTTTCTCGACGCTGTTGGCCGCGTTTCTGATGGCGGTGACCGGTCGGACGTTCGTCGTCGAGGATCTGGTGCGGGAAGGAACCGCCAAGTTGGCCCGCGTCAATCGGGCGTTGCAGTCGAGCGGCGAAGTGCTACGGTCGACATTGTCGTCGCTCGACGATCTGCTGTTGGTCGTCGACACGGACGGCGTGATTCAACAATACCACCGCCCGCCGTCGGCCTATGTTTTTCCACCGTCGCAACGGACGATCGGGCGAAAAGCCGACTCCGTCATGCCCCGGCCGTTGACGCAGCCGCTCCTCCCCGCCTTGCTGAAACTGCGGACCGAGTCGGCGGTGCAGGTTTTCGATTTCCAGATCGATGCGGACGACGGAACGCGGAAGTGGTTTTCGGCGCGGGTGTCGCGGCGGGTCGACGTCGACGAAGTGGTCGCCGGCGCGACGGTGTGTTGCCGCGACGAGACGGAGTCGAAGCTTGCCGACGAACAACTGCGCCTCAGCCGGGAACGACTTCTTCGGCAACAGGCGGTGCTGGCCGACCTGGCCGGCCGCGAGGCGAACTTCGCCGTCGACTTGGGCGATTCGTTCAAGGAAATGACGGAAATCACGGCTGAGTTGCTGGGTGTGTCCCGGGTGGGCGTCTGGCGGTTCACGTCCGACGGCGCGGCCATTCGCTGCGTGGATCTTTTCGAGAGCGGGCCGAAAGTCCACTCGTCGGGGGCGGAGCTGCGCAAGAACGATTTTCCGTCGTACTTCGCCGCCCTGGAGCGGCGCGACGCCATCGTCGCCGACGACGCCGTCGTCGATTCGCGCACCAGCGAGTTCGCGGAAGTCTATTTGGCGAAGAACGACATCACGGCCATGCTCGACGTGCCGATTCTGATCGACGGCCGGCTGCAAGGCGTGGTCTGCTGCGAACAGGTCGGGACGCCGCGGCACTGGACCGTCGAAGACCGGTCGTTCGGCATGGCGGTTTCCAACCTCATCGCCGTCGCCTTGGCTCAAGCCGAGCGGCGAAAGGCGGAAGAGGAGTCGATCCGCGCGAAGGACGCCGCCGAGGCGGCCAACCGGGCGAAAAGCGAATTCCTAGCCAACGTCAGCCACGAACTTCGGACCCCCATGAACGGCATCTTGGGCGTGGTCGAACTTTTGCAGGAAGACGAGCGGGACCGCATGAAGCGGGAACGGCTGCACATCGTCAAAAGCTCGGCCGACTCCCTCCTCTCCATCATCAACGAACTGCTCGACTTCTCGCGGATCGAATCCGGCTGCTTCTCCGTCGAGCCGCAGCCGTTCGCCCTGACGCGGATGCTGGCCGACACCGCCAAAGCAGCGTCGGTGCGAGCAAGGCGGAAAGGGTTGGACTTCCTCTTCGACGTCGCGCCGGACGTCCCGGCCGAGATCGTCGGCGACGCGATCCGGCTTCGTCAGGTTTTGACCAACCTACTCGACAACGCGGTGAAATTCACCGCCGTCGGCGAGGTCGTCTTCCGCGTCGAACGGGTCGATGCACGGGTTTTCGGCGAGCTTCGGCCGGGGGTCGTTCAACTGCGCTTCGAGGTGGCCGATACCGGCGTGGGCATCGCCCAAGAGAAACAGGCGGTGGTCTTCGAGCCATTCATTC
>JBOFFD010000644.1:0-4896 GCA_051648425.1 Planctomycetia bacterium | reverse complement strand
TCGACGACGAACACGCCGGCTTCTCGGCCGGCTGCCGACTGCGGACGAAGCTCAACGAATGGGGGATCGCGGCGCCGATCTACACCTATCTGCCGTGGCTGCCGCATCTGACGGAAAGCCTGGGCGAGTTCACCGGCGTGCGGGCGATCAAGCCGTTCGGCCAGTGCGCCTACGTGTGCAGCTACGATCAGATCGCGCAGGACTGGGTCGACCAGGCGGCCGAGCAGTTGCACGCCCGGCAGAAGAAGGCGGCGCCGGCGCTGGCGGGCGAAAAGGCGTACGCCGAGTTCGCCGCGCTCGACCACGTCTTCCAAGACTCGAATCGGCAAGCCATCCACATGTTCCCGATCAAACTGGCGGCGCTGGGGCTGGAACTGGTCCCCGCCGACGCGCCGCGCGCCCCCGGCGAAGCCGACCCCGTGATTCCGTCGATGGACGACCCCGTCTGCGAGACGGCCGGGATGATCGAACACCACCGCTATCTGGGCGAACGACTGATGAAAGGCTGGGGGTTCGGGCCGCGGGCCGACCATCCGCCGCGGCGGCCGTCGTTTCTGTCGTGGGCGGAACTCAAGCGGCGCGACGCGGCGAAGGTGGAGCCGGGGGGCAAGACGACGACCCTCCCCGAGCACGTGAAGGACTTCATCCAACTGGCGTCGTTCCTGACCGAACTGCGGACGTCGCTCGCCGTCCGCCTGCGGCGACTCCCCAAGCCGCCGACGGCGTCGTAGATCGACTCTTCGTCCCGTCGCACCTTGCAAGGAGAACGCCCGAATGCGCGAAGTCCAGGCGGCCGTCGCCGTCGTCCAGTCGCCCAACCGCGAGTTCCTGCTCGTCTACAACCACGAATGGCGGAAATACACCTTTCCGACCAAGAGCGTCGACCCGAAGGACGGCCCGATGGAAGCGGCCGTTTTGGCCGCGCTGGATGACGATCTCGGCTTCAAGCCGCCCAATGCGACGGCCGAGGAGCTGGACCACGTCGTGTTCTACGGCGTTTCGGAACGGACCGGCGAAGAGGGTCTGTACGAATACTGGACCTTCGCCGTCGATCCCGGCGGCCCGCTGAACCTGCCGCCGGCGGCCGGCGACCTGCCGCCGATTTGGGAATCGTACCGCCGGCTGCTCGACCGCGGCGACGTTTCCTGGACGGCGAAGAAGATCGCCGAAACCGTCGTCGAGACGCAGGAGGCGGTCGTGCTGGTCGTCACCCGGCCCGGCGCCGTGGAAACGGAATACCTCCTCGTCGACAACCCGTCGTACCAGGGATTCGTCTTTCCGATCGCGCGGGTGAAGAGCGAGCTTAAACCCGAAGCGCAGGCCCGGGCGGCGCTGCGCGACAAACTGGGCTACATCGGCCCGGCGACCGTCCGTCACGTGGGCGAAACGATCGACCGGCACTTCAGCCCGACCTGGGCGCGCGACCGGGAGTACCGCTTCCATCTGGCGGTCGTCGACCTGCTCGACGTCGACCTGCACCTGCCGGGCGGCTCGCTGGAAACGGCGCTGAAGCGGCGTCGGCGGACCTGGCGGTGGTGCGACGCCGCCGGCTTGGCGGCCGGCGGCGGGCTGTCGCCGACGATGAACGCCTTGCGCCTGGAAGTGCTGGCGGCGGTGCCGCCGCAACGGCGGACGTCGCAACGCCGCAGCGAGCCGGCGGTCGCGGTGGCGACGCGGACGGTCGGCGGCGAAACCGAATGGCTGGCGCGGTGGAACGAGCGTTGGCGGGCCTACTTCTTCCCGGCGGCGCGGCGGACCGGCGCGGAAACCCACCGCGACGCCGTGATGCGGGCGGCGGCCGAGGATCTGGCGGCGCACGCCAAGGGCGCCGTCGTGGCGGCCGCGCCACGAGTCCAACGCCAGTACCTCGCCGTCTCGTCGGGGGCGGGCGTTCTCACCGACTACTCGGGCGAAGCGTACGACGTCGCCCTGACGCCGACCGCCCTGCAAGCGCTCGAAACCAACACCGCCTTCCGCTGGCTGTCGCGCGAAGAAATCGACCGGCTGGAAACGACCGGCGGCAACCGGATCAGTCCGACCGTCCGCCTTTACCTCTGACGACCCGCCCCTCGGCCCCAAGCCGACGGCCCCACGGCGACGGCGTCCGCCCCCTGGCTGGACGCCGTCCGTCCGTTTTCGCCAAATAGTTTCTTTTAAATACTTATCTGTTACAATAGTCTATGTCGGCGAACGAACACCTCTTTGACGGCGGCCGACGCCGGTTCCACGTCTCCTTGGCTTCGACGGAGGATTCACCCGTGATCCAAAGCGCCTTGGCTCGCGCGTCTTCGACCAGCCGACCCGGTCTGCTCTTGGGCGTCCGCGGCCCCGACCGCCGCGGCCGGTTCGGCTTCGCCGGCCGCGAACGACCCGATTCCTTGGACGCCGTCGCCGACGTAAGCGACGTCGTCTACACCGGCGAAAAGCACCTCGCCTGCTTCGCGCCGACCCGGTCGGGCAAAGGCCGGGGGCTGGTGATTCCCACCCTTTTGCGCTACCCCGGCCCGGTGGTCGTGCTCGACCCCAAGGGCGAGCTGCACCGCGTCACCGCCCGTCGCCGGCGGCAGATGGGGCACCGGGTGGTGAAGCTCGACCCGTTTCACTGCCTGGGGCCTGACAGCGACGGCCTGAATCCGTTCGACGTCTTGGAGCTGGCCGGGGCCGACCTTGAGACCGACGCCCAGATGATCGCCGACTGGCTGTCGCTGGGCAACAAAGGGATGAAGGATCCGTTCTGGGACTTGAGCGCCGGCGGCCTGTTGGCGGGCCTCTTGATCCACGCCGGCTGCCAGCCGCATGCCGACCGCTGCCTGTCGACCGCCCGCAAGTTGATCTTGGGCGACGACCCCGTGTACAAGATGGCCGTGCTGCTCGACACCGTCGGCAAGACGATGAACCGGATGGCCTACGACGAGATCGCCGCCTTTCTGCAGATGTCCGAGCGCGAGACCCGCCCCAGCGTGCTCTCCACCGCCATTTCGTACCTGAAGCCGCTGGTCAGCACGCGGGTGGCGCGGACGCTCGACCAGTCGACGTTCGAGCTGTCCGACGTCCACGACGGTCGGCCGTTGTCGATCTACATCGTCCTGCCGCCCGACAAGATTTCCAGCCACAAGGCGATCCTGAAGATGTTCCTCGGCACGCTTTTGAAGGCGGTGACGACGCGGACGCGGGCGCCGGCCCAGCGCACGCTGTTCCTGCTGGATGAATGCGGTCAGATGGGCGCCTTCCCGTTCCTGGAAACGGTCATGACGCTCTGCGCCGGTTACGGCGTGCAGTGCTGGACCTTCTGGCAGGATCTCGACCAACTGTCGGCGGCCTACCCGACCACTTGGCGCACCATTCTGAACAACTGCGGCGTCTTACAGGCGTTCGGCATCGTCAACAAGCAGATGGCGACGCAGTGGGCGTCGTACCTCGACGCGCCGGCCGACGAACTGCTGACGCTGGCGGCCGACGAGCAGGTGGTGTTCATCGAAGGGCGGGGCGAGCAGCGCTGCCGGCGGCTCGACTACCTGCGCGACAAGCGGTTCGCCGGGCTGTTCGACCCGAACCCGCTGCACGAGCCGGCGCCCGGCCATGAAGCCGCCGACCGGGACGACGCCGTCGACGAAGACCGCGTCGACGAGGAAACCGTGCTCGACGACGAGTTCGACCTCGTCGCGGACGAATCCGAAGACGGCTTGGAACCGCCGCCGGCCCCGCGCGGCCGCTGACCAACCCCTGACACTACCAGCGAAGGAGAAGGCGATGTCGACCCAGTGGCGAAGGAAGGTGGCGCCGGCGAAAGCCCCGCCGCCGCCGCCGACGTTGAAGGTGGACGAGGACGAAAACGACTTCCCGATGGCGCGGATCGATTTCGTGCGCGTCGGCTCGGCGCACGTCGTCTGCGACCCCGGGCATGAAGAACTTGTCGCGGCGCTGCTGCGAAAACTGGCGGCGCGCCTGGCCGAGCGCTACGGACCGGCGGCCGCCGCCGAGCAGGTGGAAATCGTCGAGAAGTAAGAAGAGCCGTCTTAACCCCGGAGACCGAATCATGAATGCAGTGCCGTTGACTCAGACCGAGCGGATGCACCGCCACAATCTTTACCTTTGCGTCTTAGTGCGGGGCGCCGACGAAACCGGCGTGCCGCTGTACGCCTATTTCAGCCTCTTCCTGTCCGACTTCGAGCGGCTGCTGTCCCGCTCCGACCCCGCCGCCCCGTTCAACCCGAAGGATCTCAACGCCATCGTCTTAGCCCGCTCCACCGGCACCCCGACCCCGGAAATCCGCGACTTCATGCAACACAAATTCTCCTTCACCGACGCCGCCGTCACCCTGGAAGTCTCCCGCGGCGACTGACGATCCGTCGACGTTCGCCGCAGCGTTTTCTAAACACCCTGGGACCGTCTACCGTGCAACGTCCCGCAACCTTTTGACGGAGTCCGCCATGGCCACGAGCGCCGCCGAATGGGGCGAAGTCTCGCTCTTCCAGTCGAGTTCGTTCAAGGACATGAACGCCGAGCGCGACCTCATGGCCAACCTTGTGGTGCCCGCCCTCGCCGAACGGCTGAAGGAAAACCGCCGCCACCTGCTGCCGATCGACCTCCGCTGGGGGGTCGAGACGGTGGACAAACGCCAACGGCTCGAGGCGGACAACCGATCCGACGAAGAAGTGGCGGCGGAACTCGCGGTCGAAGTCCTGTCGTATTGTCTCGCCAAAATGAAGGGCCGGCCCGAACCGGTGGTCGTCGTCTTCCTAGGCCACCGCTACGGCTGGATTCCCGACGCCGAGCATGTACGCAAGGCGGCGCTGCGGCGCAATCTGACGAACATTTCTTTGGAAGGGAAAAGCGTCACCGAAGTCGAGCTGCGGCACGGCATCCTCGCGCGGCCGGCCAAGGGGTCGCGCGTCC
>JBOFFD010000643.1:0-4119 GCA_051648425.1 Planctomycetia bacterium | reverse complement strand
GGTTGTTCATTTCCTTGCGGGTGCCGAACCCGCCGGGAACAATCAGTACGTCGGCGTGGCGCAGGTCGGCCAAACGGTGGCTCGGATTGACGCTAAGCCCGCCGCGGGCCAACACCGGACCGGCCTTTTCCGCCACCGTAACGACCCGAAAGGCAGGCGGCCCCTCGGCGTCGCCCGTCGGCGACACGGCGACTCCTTCGGCGAAACGGTTCGCCACCGAAAAAACCTCGAATGGCCCACAGAAGTCGAGCACTTCCACTTCATCGAACAGCAACAAGGCAACGACGCGCGTCGCGGAAACTCCGGCCACAGTCCACTTCCTTTCCAACGCCTAGACGCCCCCACGACCATGACCGGTCGCAGCAAGGAAAAGTTCACCTTGGCCCGTCATTGTTAGCCGCCGCTTTCCGCAGCGGCGCGTCCGATCCTGCTCTTTGTACGTCGAACCGAACACGAGGACGCGCCGCTGCGGTAAGCGGCGGCTAACAAGGCGTCTTCGCCTACCTCCAAAGACACACCCCGCCGCCGCGTCGTCCGTCAAAGCCGGCCTTCGGGGTGGTAGAGTTTCAGTACGCGCGACGGGCCGATCCGCCAGCGTTTTTCGACGACCCAGCCGTCCGGGGGGTTGAAGTACGGTAGGCGGTAGGCCGGTCCGAGGCCCTTCGCCGCCGACGCCCGCGGCGTTCGGGCCGTCGCCCAGCCTTTGATCGGCCCTTGCTCCTCATGGTCGAGCGGTTCGACGTCGATCCAGTAGCGGTGGGTGTCGTCGGCGGGAAAGCGCGTCATGTCGCGGCGGATCTGTTCATAGTTGAAAATCCAGTAGTAGGCGGGCGCCAAGCCGGTGAACGGACCGGCCAAATGCACCACCGCCTTCGGAGCGTCGGTCAACACGCTTTCAACCGTCGCCGCCCGCTGACGATAGCTCAGCTCGAAATGACCCTTGCCGTTCGGACGGTCGTCGGCCGCGTATTGGAGCCAGCCGGCGAGAAACCAAAGGTGGACGCCGCCGACGGCCGTCGCCGCCGCGATGACCGCCGCTTGCCGTCCCCGGTATGCACCCGCCCATCGGCCGGCCGCCGCCGCCAGAATCAGAATCGGAAACGGTTGGACGACGCCGACGTAGTGCGGATGGATCACCGGCCGGAGCGCCAACAGGGCGGCCACCGGCAGCAACGTCCAGACCGCCAGCCAGCGCAGGGCGCGGCGGTCGTTGGCGTCGGTCGGTCCGCGCAGCGTCCAGGCGTAGGCCGCCAGCAGCACCGCGACCAGTGCGACGGCGACGGCCACGCGCAGGCTCTCCAACGTCGGCGGAAAGTACTCCGGCAGCGACGACGGGGCGGCGCCGAACCAGTAGTCGAAGCCGACGGAGTGCAGCAGCGCCTGCCAATAGTAGACGATCGGACCGACGGCCGACCACGCCGTCTGCTGCCCGCGGGCGGCGGCCAGCGCCGCCTTCACGTCGACCCAGTTGTTGGAAAAGTGCTGCCACCAGATCCACGGCGCCCACGTCGCCAGCCCCAGCAACACGCCCCCCGCGAGCGCGAACGGTTTCACCTTGCGGAGGTTCGCCGTCAAGACGAGGCCGGTCCAGGCGAGGCCGACGAACGCGGAAAAGTGCATTTGCGGCAGGAAGACGGTGAAGGCGACGAACCGCAGCAGTCGGCCGGCGGTGGGGTTTTCGATCCAACGCAGCCCCGCCGCCACCAGCAGCAGCGCCAGCGGCGCCACCAAGCTCGGCGGCCACATGTTTCGGCCGTACATCACCGCCCACGGCGCCGTCGCGTACAGCAGCCCGGCGACCACTCCGGCGGTGCGACCGAACCGCCGCGACAGCCAAACCGCCGCCCCCAGCACCGTTGCCACGTTGAGGACGGCGATCCAAACCACGCCCGCCAACGGATGCCGAAAGACGGCGTACGGCACCGCGAGCGCGTACATGAAAAGCGCCGAGTTGCGGATGCCGATGCTGGGCAGGCCCACCGTGGGGACGTCCTTCCACAGGGCGATGTTCATAGCGAACAGCCCGTGGATTCCCTCGTCGGGAGTGACGCTGACGAGGTCGACCGCCACCAGCCGAGGAAAGGCGGCGACGACGGCCAGCAGCAGGAACGTCGGCCAGCCCAGCGTCGTCGGCGGCGTCGCCAACGGTGGTGCATCGGCGCGGGCGGCGTCGTTCATTCCACGTGGGCGTTGTGCAGGCCGCCTTCAATCGGACGGTCGAAAAACCGCTCGACGACGGCGGCCGCCTCGGCCCGACTCAGCGACGACAGTTCCAGCACGTTCCAAACGGTGGTCGGCGACGAACTAAGGCAGGTCACCAACGTCTTGTAGACGTCTTCGCGCTCGTCGACGGTGTGGAACGTGGTCTTGGCGAATTCGTCGTACACCTCGGCCGCGTGCATCCAGACCGCGATTTCCTTGTCGGGGTCGGCGTCGCGGCGGAATCCTTCCTCCCACTCCTCGAACGGCATGCCGCAATGCTCGGCGAACGTTTCTTGGATGGTTTGGATGTGGCTGCGGAACGGCTCGCCGAACGGCGGGTGGCGTACCGGGCTTTCGCTGAGGTGTTCCGCGGCGATCCAGACCAGGCCGTCGACCCCCTCCAATCGCACCTGCACGCAGCCGGGCCGAAGCTCGGCGGCGGGCATGTGGACGATGCTGCCGGATTCCACGTCGCAGTAAAGCACTGTTTCCATCACGCCATCTCCCGAGGGGCGGCCGCGCGCCGGCTTCGCGTCGAAAGAGGACGCGCCGGCTTATACTGTTCGTCGAATTCCATCGGCTTTCCGGAACTCGACGCTTGACAGTGTACGACGCGCGGTCAAGGGGGGAAGCGTTTCGCCTCCGTTGGCGGCGGCGGAAAGGGAGGAACGGTCAGACGAGTTCGCGGATCGGTTCGCCGTGGGTCAAGATCGGCACGGGACGGCCGGCGTGGTCGCGGAACGACTGCGTCGCGTCGATGCCGAGCTGGTGGTAGATGGTCGCGAGCAGGTCGTGCGGTTCCAGGGGGCGGTCGACGGGGAACTCGGCCTTGGCGTTCGTCCGACGACCTGGCCGCCGCGAACGCCGCCGCCGGCGATCATCGCGGAGAGGGCGTCGCCCCAATGGTCGCGGCCGGGGATCGGTTCGCCCGCCTGGCCGTTGTTGATCTTTGGCGTTCGGCCGAACTCGCCCATGACGACCACCATCGTTTCATCGAGCATCCCGCGGACGTGCAAGTCGTCGATCAGGGCGCCGACGGTTTGGTCCATCGCGTTTTCCAATCGAACGAACACATGGCGAAAGTTGACCGGGTGCCCCACGGGCTTGCCGCCGATCATGGCCCCGACGGGAGAAGGCTAAGCTTCCGTGGAAATCGCGGTGCGGCTCAAGCCGTCCGAGACGTCCTGGGGACGAACCGTCAGGCCGGCGTAATCCCCGAAAAACCCGTCGGCGGCGCCTTCCCAAGTTCCGCTTCCACCGTTGCCGAGATAATTCGTGGGATGTGAAAAGGAAGCGGATTCATTCGGCATCGGTACGCTGGGACACAAAAATTGAGGGATTAGATCGGAACGAACCAAGGCGTTCCTATCGTCCAATGGATTGTCGAAGTTGTACTCTTCTTCAAAAAGCAATTCTTGTCCGATGTACGGCGGAATCCTGATCAGATGTGATTCAGTTTGTTCCACTGTATCGGGTGGATATTGACCGTAGACTTCGACGTACTGTTGAAAACCAATGGCGAGTTGGCGCAGATTAACGGAACACTGCGAACGCCGCGCCGCCTCCCTGGCGTACTGGATCGCCGGACTGGAAAGGCCGGCCAGAATGCCAACGATGGCGATGGCCGCCAGCACTTCGACGTAAGTGAATCCGCGGCGACGGAAACAACCCGACGATCTCATCGTTGGCATCCTTACCGGTAACGAGTTCAAAAAGAACGCTGTTCGAGAAAATCTGGCTACTGAAGAAGATTGGTGTAAAAGCCGGCCTGCAAGGTCATATTACGCCGGCACGGATGTAAGTCGGTAAGTTTTCGATCGCGACCGGTTTCCTATAATACTTCGCGGCGAGCGGGGTTCAACACCGGGAGGTGCATCGTGCAAGACGAGTATCAAGATCCGCGCGGCTATTCCGACG
>JBOFFD010000642.1:0-6643 GCA_051648425.1 Planctomycetia bacterium | reverse complement strand
CGTATTAACCCCGACTGTCTGCGGATTGTTGAAAGCAGGTGAATGCATGGATGACTGGAGTTGCACAATCTATGGAACGACCACTGAATTCTGCGGAATGTACCGTAAGGTGCTCAATCAGGGTGATATCGCCTCATCGCCATAGACTTCAATCGCCGGCTGAAAATAAGGAAGTTTGAAATGCAGGCTGCTGTAGTCGTAGTCTCTTTGTTTGCAACCGTTTCCGATGATTGGAATTTCGTTGTCGATTTCCATCGTTCGTCCATTTTGGACGCCGCCTTCGACTACGAATGCGAAATCGGCTCTTACGTCGATGGTGCGTTCGTTCGCGACAATCGGTATCTGTCTTTCGTTGCATCAGGCGGATGGCATCGCGACGGCGTTTGCTTCTTAGACTCACGGCAGCCTGCCGCAGGGGGGCTGAACGGAACGAAGTATTCCTTCGATGCGGCCGGAAAGGTCGAATCGCTGGCCAGTTTGGCGAATCCGAAATTTAGACCCGTTGCCGACTCGAAGAAATTCACACCGATCATGTTGACCAACCAACTGGAGAGTTTCGTTCATTTCTGGCCGCTTCCATACTTTTTAACCCTGCCTGGGTCAACTCATACGACTGTGGTCAAAGAGCCTGACGAAACCGTCGACGGCGCGAAGTGCGCCGTGTTTCGCGTTCCTGGTGCTGGGGCCCGCTTTCAACGTGTTTTTTTGGATCTGGAGAAAGGGTGCAACGCCCGCCGGATTGATGTTTTCAACGGCGCCGATCTGGTCTTCCGCGTTCATGGCGTTGAACTCTCCGAAACCACGGATTTCAACGGCCGTCCGCGATGGTTTCCCGTGAAAGCTTGGTTGGACGTTTACGCCAATCTCGATCTACGCCGGACCGAGGATGGCCGCATCGAGCGGCAAGGTGGACGGAAATACCTTGATGTTCCGTCCCAGCGGCGGGAATTTCGGGTGACGGCAAATTCGATCATGCTCAACAAGGGAAGATCGAAAGAATCTTTTTCTCTTGACATCCCGAAGGATGCCATTCCTCGCGATACGATCCGCAAAATCGATCCGCCGAAAGACATGGTTCCGCCGATGATGAACCCCGCCGACCTCACCGCTTCCCTTGAGCGAGCGAACAAGGAACGAGACGATCTGATTCGCGACGCCGGTCCGAGACGACCTTCGTCCAGCAGCACGACGGCGTACATCGGTTGCGCTATCGCCGGCGCAAGCTTGTTGGTCGGCAGCCTGTGGTATCGTCGACGGACGAGTACACACTGAACAAGGCCCAATGTGTGATGACGACGTTCTTCTTGATGATTGCTTTGAATTTGCAAAGCTCATCCGCTCCACCCGCTCGATTTTCGTGCGCTGGAGCTTCGGTGTACTTCCTTTGCGTCGAAACCGGCGCCAGGCAGGTCGCGGACCCGCTTGCCTTTGAATTTGAAAGCAGAGAAGACGGATGGTCGGTCGCGGACATCCTTGAGCAAACCGCTCGACGGGGTCTCCAATGGCGGGTCGGTGACGTGCGGAGTGATCCGTCGTTGTTGAAACGCCCAGGTATTCTTCACTTCGCCGGCAAGGAAGAATCGTCAGTCGGCCACTTCATCTTTTCGCGGCCGGTCGCCGATGGGTATGACGAAGTTCAGCTCATCGATTTGGATGGTTCGACTCGGATCCTTTCAACACAGGCGTTGCTCAATGATCCGGGGTTCAGTGGATGGGGCGTCGTTCAGAAATCGACTTGGGATAAGATTACCGAGTCTCGATTCGCGTTCTATTTATTACGTCGGCATGGATGTAAGTAGTACCGCGACGGCTCGCACGCCGTGTCCGCTGGCACCTACAGCCTACTTACATCCATGCCGGCGTAATAATTGTCGCGGTTTTTCTCATCGTGTCGTCTTTCAGACTTTACCGCCGAACTCTCTCGCCTCATTGATGGATCATACTTTCGTTCGGCGGCCGCGCCAGAAGACCGGGCGGCGGGCGGCGGCGTCGAACACCGCCAGCATGGCGGCCAGCGCGAAGAGGCCGGCGAAGATTGGATAGAACGCCGCCGACCACCACGGGAACGGGCCGACCAACCGCTGTTTGCGGTGAACCTCCC
The DNA here is from genome assembly GCA_051648425.1 of Planctomycetia bacterium. Taxonomy (GTDB): domain Bacteria; phylum Planctomycetota; class Planctomycetia; order Kolteriales; family Kolteriaceae; genus JBOFFD01. The sequence continues at coordinate 4,542 of JBOFFD010000642.1, read as the reverse complement.
ATGCCGTAGCAACGTACACGGCGGCGAAGACAATGGCGGCGGGCTGGTTCCCCTCGGCGACGGCGGTGGCGATGTTGAGCGGCACGCCCAAGAGCCAGGTCATCACGGCGGCGGTTTCCAACGAACCGACGACGCCCGCGGCCGCCAGCCCTTCCCGAAAGTTCCGCCGCCAACCGTTGACGAACGCCGTCAGGCCTTCGGGGTACATGCGGACGACTAAGAGGCCGGGGGCGTAGACCAGCGAGAACCGGCCCCCCGCCGCCAGCACCATGCGGCAGAACGCGATATCCTCGGCCACGCGGCGGCGCACCGCCGGGTGCCCGCCGACGGCGTCGTACATTTGTCTACGGAACAGCAGATACTGACCGATGCTGAAATGCCGTTCGTCGGCCCGCGCCGCGTTCGCTGCCAGCGGCTTGACACCCGGCGCGACGAGGTCGGCGTCGGCCGCCGTCGCCGTCAGCACCAAGACGTGGAACACCCCCTGGAAAAACTCCCACGGCGCGACGAGCCGATGCGTCGGCACGACCGACAGTAGATCGGCGTCGGCCGCCTGCAGCGCCGCGGCGGTCCGCCCCAGCGACCACGGCGCATGGGCGACGTCGGCGTCGGTGAAAAGCAGGAACTCGACGGCCGGGTCGTCGTCCACGGCCCGCGCCGCCCCCGCCGCGCAGGCCCACGGCTTGCCCAGCCAGCCGGCGGGCAGCGGTTCGGGGGTCGTCACGACGATCGGGCCGGCGCTTTGGAACGACCGGGCGACGGCCCCGGTGCCGTCGGTCGAGTGGTCGTCGACGACGACGATCGCCGTCGGCGGCGGGTCGAGGGTCGTCAACGACGCCAGCAACGTCGGTAGGTTGTGCGCTTCGTCGCGCGCCGGCACGACCACCGCCGTCCGCCGCGCTTGGTCTATCGCGTTCGCGTCGACGGGGACGCCGGCCGCCGTCCGCGCGAACGGCGCCAGCCGGCGCGTCCAGACCGCCCAACCGACCAGAAAACACAAGAGCGGCAGTCCGAGCCGAAACAGCATGTCGAACGCCTTCCGTCGAAAACCGCCTGACTCGTTGTCGGGTAATCGACCGATCGATCGTGAACTTACCTGGGCGGCGGCTGTTTCTCCGGTTGTCGCGACGTCGAGACCAGCCAATAGACGAACCACGTCGTCGCCGCCGTCATAATCACGACGCCCGCGACAAGTAAGATCGAAAGCAGACGCGCTCGTTCCGGAGAACTGGTTTCCAGCGTATCGAAACCGAACACGGAATAACGCATCTGAACGATGGCGCATCCCGAAGTGATGGTCAGTCCTGCGAAGCCGGCCAACGATAAGATCGCGGCTCGCGCCAGGTCGGCGAAGGTAAGCCGATTCATTTTGAGATTCCTTCAGGTCGCGGGCGGCGTCGAAGCGGAATTCACGGTCGTTCGCCGCGGCGACCGACTTTCGATCGTCGCTTCTACCTTCGGCTTATGATCTTTCACGGATTCGGCGACGACTTTGGACCCAGGTCTGCATCATCGCTTGTCTTCGACAGATGAGAGCCGATTCGCTTTCGATCGAAGAGGGTTTGAGCCGTTCGAGCGGGCCGGCCCGATGCCGGTTTTCCCGCGAGACAGTTTCAGCCCGCCACGTTCAGAATGCGGTCGACCAGGGCCGGCAGCGGATCCCACGGACCGCCGGCCGTCACTTCCGCGGCCACTACGCCGGCCCGCTCGGTCCAAACCGGATCGTTCGCCATCTCTTCGATCGCGGCGGCTACCGCAGACGCCGGGTACTGTCCCATGAAGTGTCGGCCGATTCCGCGCTCGCTCAGCGCTTGACTGTAGAGCGCGTGCTCCAGGTGGTCGGGCAGGCACAATTGCGGCCGGCCCGCCGCCAAGCCGAATTGGCCCGTCCCGCCGCTGCCGTGGTGGACGAGCAATCGGCACCCCGCCAGCGCCGCCGCCAGCGGCGCCGGCCGTTCGTGGACGACGTGCCCCAGTTCCGCCAGCCGGCGCCGCGCGTCGGCCGTCGCCCCCCGCAGGTAGATGGAACCGAAAAGGCCCGCCCGCGCGAACAGTTCCAGAAGCGGGATGGTCGACGGGAAGTGCGCCGTCAGATAGGCGAAAAAAAGGCCGTGTCGGTCGTCGTCACGCCGATCGGCGGGGGCGATCGGCGCCGGCAGCGGCTCCATCGGTCCCAGGCACGGCTCGCGCCGCGTCCGTCGGTACGGGTCGATGTGCGGCAGCGTGGTGACGAACCGCGCGTGGCCGGAGAACACCTCGGGAAGCGTGTCGGGCGCTCGGCGGCCGCGGCGGCGCTGCACCGACCGCACCACGTCCAGAATCTTCGCCGGGTCGGCCGACGGCGCCAGCGGGGCGTCGGCCGGCTTGTCGATCAGGCGAGGGAACTCCGGTCCGTCCACCGGCGGCATCAGAAAGCCGTTGCCGAACAGCACGAGCGGCGTCGATCCGCCCGCCATCGTCAACGCCAGCGTCGGGCTGTGGTCGCCGACGACGGCGTCCGGGTGAACCAGGTCCAGCAGGCACTGCCAACCAGTCGTCATCGCGGTGAGGTCGTCGACGTCGTCCCAGCCGTAGACGGCCAGGATGTCGGTATAGCTGCCGGCGAGGAACGGCGCTTCGCCCGGTCGCGGCCGGGGATGCCAAAGCGGCGTCTGCAACACCGGGAAGCCGGCGGCGCCCAAGAGCGGCCACGGCTCGACCAGGTTGCGGACCGCCAAGACCGGGCGACACCCTTCCTCGGCCAGCCGCCGAGCGACGCGCAGCAGTTGCGCCACATGCCCGAATCCACCCCCCAACTCCCACGCCAGCAGAACGGTCTTGCCGCCGCCAGTGGATTGATGAACCACCGGCGCCGGTGCGACGACCGTCGGCGCGGTCGAAGTCGCGCCGCTCGTCGGTTCGTCGACCTCGAAGACCACGTCGCGCACTTTGCCTCCGACGGTTCGCGGAATTTGTTCGACGTAACGGATCGGACAGGACACTCCCGGACCGAAGAAATCACGGACGGCGTCGCCGATCGTCGCGGCGTCGGCTTCGGACCAGGCGCGGTCGGGGACGATGAACAATTCGGCTTTGTCGACCGCGCGTTGCACGATCTGGAACTGGCGGACGGCCGCGCACCGCTGCACCTTCATCGCCAGTTCGACGGCCGTCCGTCGGCCGGTGGTGGTGTACAAGTACGGCCGCGACTTCCCCAGCACCCGCGCCAATCGTGGCAGCGTCCGGCCGACGGCGTCGGGGCCGGGGTCGGCCCAGACGGCGTCGTCGCCAAGTTCGTAGCGTACGAGCGGCATCTTCCATAGGTGCAACGGCGTGACCAACACCCGGCCGATTTCGCCCGGCGGACACGGCCGGCCGTCGGCGTCGACCACCTCCACCAGCACGTTTTCCGCGTGGACGACCAAATCGGGGCCGGCGGCGGTCGCCGACGCGATGTAGCCCGCCTCGACCGAACTGTACAGGTTGTAGACCGGGGCGCCGAAGGTTTCCTCAAGCCGCCGTTTGACGGCGTCGGTCAGATTCTCGGCGATGCACTGAATCGACTTCAATCGCGGCAACGGCCGGCCCGCCGGCGCGGAACGGTCTTCCCGCGCGACGGCGGCCGCCGCGTCGAGCGCCGAGGGATACCCCTGTAGGTTGGTGGGGTCGATGTACTTCAGCCACTCCCACACGCGCTGCGGGTCGCGCCGAATGTCGACGCCGTGACTCTTGCCGGTGTCGATCAAATCGGCCAGCACCGGCAGCCAGTGGTCGTTCGACCGACCAAGGTCGGCCAGCGCGGCGGGGTCGTCGGCGGTCGACGCGGCGGTGAGGGGTCGCACGCCAGCCAAAGCGCCGCAGGGATCGACGCCGCACCACTCCAGATCGCGGAGGTAGCACGCCTGCCAAAACAGTTGGCCGACGTTGGTCGCCGGCACCGTTAACGGCACCCCCGTCGTGCCCGAGGTGTGCCCTTCGCCGACGACCGCCACCCCCGGCGGCAGTTCGGCGGCGTGCAAAGCCGCCTGCCGGTCGCCGGCGGTGCGTCGCGGCAGAATCGGCAGCCGGCGCCAGTCGTCCATCGTCCGCAAGTCTTCGACGGAAAACCCCGGCAGCAGCTCCCGATAGTAAACCGAATGCTCGATTGCGTGCGCCAGCAGCAATTTCGCCTGCGCCAGTTGCCCGGCCGCGATCTCCTCGGCCGGCAGCCGTTCGGTCCGTTTCAATTCCTGGTACGTCGCCCACACCGGATGGGCGTAGCGCGGCGGCAACGGCGGCCACCCCTGCGCCGCCGGCGACTTCAAATGAAAGAACGCATGCCGAGCCAAGGATTCAAACTCCCCCTCGAAGCCGTGGCCCAAATGCGGCGGGACCTCTCTCGCGTGACCTACTTAACCTCGTATCGACGCAGCCTTCCGAAAATCGCTAGGCCGTGTTGACAAACCGCTTGCGAAAGTGACGCGTTCTGGTAGTTTACGCGGGAGATCGACCTCAAGGAGGGGGGAGTTTCCATGCGGCGCTTTGAACTTTCCGACGAGCAGTGGGGACGGATCGAACCGTTGC
>JBOFFD010000641.1:0-5279 GCA_051648425.1 Planctomycetia bacterium | reverse complement strand
CTTACTTTAGGTTTTGTCAGAGCGATCAATGGGCCTGAGATGGCGGTTTACAGCCCTTTCAACACCAATTTTGGCTTCAAAACAGCACTTGAAGCCCTACAGACATTCGCCTGTTGGCTAAAGTAAGCACCATTGGGCGAGACGCCTGCACCACAATGGGGCCGCCGCCACGAAGGCACGCGAACACGAAGTCTTCGCATACTTTCAAAAACACACCCGATACTCGTTTCGCTGGAATGGATGCCGCCATGAACCGCGCCTCGGCTTCGATTGTTTTCGCGCTGCTCTGCTCGGCGGGCGTCGCCGCGGCCGCCAAGCCGCAGTTCGTCCGCCATGAAGCGAAGGAACTGGCCGCCGCCGCCTTGGAACGGGTCGTCGTCGACTCGGCGGGCGTAGCGCGATTGGCGCCGGCCCTCGAAATCGGCCGAACGGTCGACTCCGCCCACGTCTGGTCGTCGGCTGTCGCGGCCGACGGCACGGTCTACATCGGCGCCGGTTCGCCCGGCCGCGTCCTTCGCATCCCGCCGAAGGGCGACGCCGAAACCCTATGGAAAGGCGACGACAGCCAAGTCTTCGCCGTCGCGGTCGACCCGGCGGGCGTCGTCTACGCCGGTGTTTCGCCGTCGGGCCAGATCGTTAAGATCACTCCCGGGAAGCCGAAGCCGACGACCACCGCCATTAAGACCGATCAGACTTACATCTGGCGGTTGGCCGTCGGACCCGCCGGCAAAGTGTACGCGGCGACCGGCGGCAAAAACGGCAAACTGCTCGCCATTATGCCGGACGATAAGATCGAGACCGTCGGTGAGATTCGGCAACCGCATCTGTTGTCGCTGGCGGTCTCGCCCGCCGGCGAAGTCTACGCCGGCGGTTCGACCGACGGCTGGATCGTCCGCTTCGAGAAATCGAAACCGGTCGTCCTGTTCGACGCCCCGCAACCCGACGTCTACTGTCTCACCCTTGGCGCCGACGGCTCGCTTTACGCCGGCACCACCACGCCGACGCGGGCGTCGGGCGAGACCTCGTCCGCGCCTTCCGTCACCCCGCGCGACGCCGCGGCCGCCGTCGGTGACAAGCCGTTGACGCTGGCCGCCGCCGTCGAACCAAAGCCTTTCGCGGAACCGCCGGCGACCGCCGCCCCGACGGGGGCGACCGGCCCCGCCGCCGGCGAAAACGCCGTCTACCGAGTGCGCGCCGACGGCGCCGTCGATGAACTTTTCCGCCAAAAAACCATGATCCTTTCACTGGCCGAAACCGACGGCGTCTTATTCGTCGGCACCGGACCGGAAGGCCGACTGTATCAAGTGAGTCCAGCCCAACGGACCTGGTCGGAAGTCGGCCGACTGGAGGTCGGACAGATTCTGTCGATGGCGCTCGACCCGCGCGGCGGCGTCTTAGCGACCACCGGCGCCCCCGGCCGACTCGTCCGTCTTACCACGAAGGCCGCCGCCGCCGGCTCGTTGACTTCCGAAGTCGTCGACGCGAAACTTCCCGCCCGGTGGGGAGCCTTGCAGACCGTCTCCACCGGCGCCGGTCTTAAGAAACGGATGCGGGTCGGCAACGTCGCCAAACCCGATGACACCTGGAGCGACTGGACCGATGCCGACTCGCCCGTCGGCCGCTATTCCCAGTACCGGTTGGATTTCTCCGGCGACGCCGCGGGCGGCCCGCAGGTCCGCGCGGCGGTCGTTCCGTTCGCGACGCTGAACCAACCGCCGGCCGTCGAAAGCATCGAGACGCCGGACCTGGCGAAGACGCCGCTCGCCGTGCCCGTAACGAAGATTAAGATGAAGTGGAAGGCGTCGGACCCCAACGGCGACGTGCTGTCTTACACCGTGGAAGTGAAGAAGGCCGACTGGCCGACGTGGGTGGCCGTCGCCGTCGGTCTTACGGAACCGGAGTTCGAGTGGGAGACGGCGGCGCTGCCGTCGGGGACGTACGTCGCGCGGGTCGCCGCCGTCGACGCGCCGAGCAACACGCCAGCCGAGGCGGCCCGCCACCACCGTGACAGTTTCCCCGTGTTAGTCGACAACGAACCACCGACGGCGTCGCTGGACGTCCAACGCAAGGCCGCCGGCCCCTACCAGGTGAGTGCGACCGCCGTCGACAAAGTCGGCCCCTTGGTGAACGCCGCCTATTCGCTGGACGGCTCCCCCTGGACCGCCGTCGCCGCCGCCGACGGTTTCTTCGACCAAGCCGAGGAAAAGGTCGCCTTCACCATCAACTCGCCGCCCGAAACCGCCCGCATCCTGCTCGTCCGCTTCCAAGACGCCGCCGGCCGCTTCGGCGTCGCCGAGGCGGTTCTCCTGGACAAACAGTAGTCTGTTTCCGAAGACGGAAGTTATGCCCCGCCAAGCCGCTTTTTCGGTGTTTTGTCCTGCCTGGAAGCAGGAGGTTTGCTCGCCAGCCGCCAATGTCTTCGAGGCATCGGTTCGCCTTTCTGGAGAGTATTCTTGTCGCCAGGATTTTCAATGAGTTCCCACACGCCACCGATCGGGCATTTCTCTCCAAATCGAGCGCCGACCAAGATGGCCACGAGTTCGTAGACTTGTGTCGAGGGATTCACTCTGCGAGCGTCGCCGTTTGAATGAATATGATGAAGATCGGTCTGCAATGCCTGAGCGCGAGCCGCATTGAAGCGTTCGGAGAGCCTCTTGAAAATGTCTACGTCGGCTTTGTCATAGTCGCCCTTACTGACCTCGGACCATCTTTTGTCAAGCTCTACGATCACGGCGTCACAGCTTTCAAAACGCCCATGGGGGATTTTGCTAAAGTGACAGAGCAGCCAGTACTCGAAGGCGGGAGAAGAATAGACTATCTCGATACGATTTTCTCTGGCGATCTTCTCCGCGCTTGGAAGTTCCGGCTCTCGTCCGACGCCTTCGGTGTCCATCAAAAGAAATACACGGTCGCCCCGATTTAGATCTGGCTTGAACCTCTGCGCCTCTTTTTTTGCATTGACGACGATGTTCATCGCACTGCCGCCCTTGCCGCGTTTGATGCTGACCGAAGTCGCCGACGCTTGAAGCTCCGCTGCAAATTGCGTGCGAAAACCGACGAAGTAGTTGTATTCGGTCTCACGTCCTTCGCCGACGATCAGAATCCTTCGGTTAAGCTCGCGGCCGCGTGGATTCAACGCTATGCCTCCAAGGGTTCGTCGTCGACCAACACGTCTTCGAGCGTCGGGCCGAACTGCGGAACGCCGCCGAAGCGCCCTTGCAAATACTGCTTCTGGAGATTAGCGTCCGACCGAGCAGCGTCTTGGAACTCGTCCAGCCGAACCGTCTCGCTTCGACCAAGACGGTTCTTTGCGCAAAGCGTGATCTGATCGCGGCGAAGCAGCTCCTCCGGGTCCATCAGATGGGTGTCGTGCGTCGTAAAAACAATCTGACTTCCCTTCGGATTGTACTTTTTACTGTGAACAAGGTGAACGAGCCGGCGGACTAAGACGGGATGCATGCTGGCGCTGAACTCGTCGATGCAGACGAGTCTCCGTCGTGGACTCGGGTGCAGAATGCTGACCAGAAGCGCGGCGAACCTGAGCGTTCCGGACGACTCTTGTCTCGCGCGAAACGGAATCGTCGCGCCGTTCTCAGCGAGATGTTCAAATCCTAGACTGGAAATCTTGACTTTCTTGAATTCGAGTTTCTTTTCGGATTCGGAATAGACCGGTTCAACCGCCTCTTCGTCGATGACGCTCAACGCTTGGACGCCGGTATCCGCGTCTCTCATGAATTTTTCGACCGTCTCTGCAAAGTCTTGGTCGTTGCGCAAAAAAGTTGCGGCGTCTCGCAGCGCTTCGTTCTCGGAGAATGGATTGCGGTGCATGTCGTAAAACTCAAGGTCTTCGTCGAACCATTCGACGATCCGTCGAGCGACGTCATTGTTCATCGAAGCGAGTTTGCCGATCATCAAGCGGTTCGGCGTCGTTTGTTCGAGCACGGCTTGGCGCGTCGACTCGCGCGCTAGATCGTGGTGAAGATCCGCCGAATAGTTCTGTTCGTCGGGATTCCAAGTACGCTCGATCAGAGTTTTGGCAGCTGATTTGCGAGCGGATCGGCTTGTTGCCCGCCGTACGGTAAACGTCTCGCTCCACACGCGCTCCGCCGTCGCGGCCACGTCAACGGTGAAACGATCGCCTTGCAAATCGAACGTCGCCGCAATCCTTGACGGCCGTTCAGTCGACGATGGATCTAGAAGATAAGGCACCACCCCCGGAATCGGTTCGGTGGGGCTTTGGTCCCTGCTGCTGAAAAGCACGAACTGCATCAGCACGAACAGCCCGTCGAGAACGGTGGTCTTTCCGGAAGCGTTGGGGCCGTACAACGCCATTGATTTGACGAAGCGCTCGCCATTACGAGCTTGAAGCAGGTTTCCAGAAAGCTTGTCTGCTTTTCCGGCCTTGAAGCTGATCGTCGCCGGATCGCGGAACGACTTGAAGTTCTCGATGGTGAGTTCGACGATCATCGTTCCGCCCTCCTTTTCGCCAGAATCATAGTACTTTTGCGTAGCTTTTCTACGGCAAACGGCGCTTTTCCGCCCAACGGCTCTCGTCTGGCGAACTTCCTGCCCAGCATCAGTCGCATAGATTTCAGCGCGCGACGCCCCCGTTCTCGACGACGCCCGTCGCCGGCGATACACCGACTAGTGTCGGCTGAGTCCGCCGGCCGAGGGTTCCCGACCGATCCGCAGCGGAGCTTGGCACTCATGACGACCCCGCAGACTCCCGAAGAAGACGCCGTCGCCTTGAAGACCGCGCAGGACTTGTCGAAGACGCAACGGCAGCAGTTGCACTTGGGGCTGGAAGCACAGTTGCGCGCGGTCACGCCGATCCTTCGGCTCAACATGCAGCCGTCGAACGTCCACCCGGACCACCCCGGCGGGCCGCTGAATCTGAAGCGCGTTCTCAACACGCTCATCAACGATGAATCGGCGCAGATCGCCGCCCTCGACGAAGGCGGCAAGTCGCTCGGCATGGTTCATTTTCGTCAGATCTATCCGCAGGTGCAGGGGCCGTTCCGCGACCGCTCCATTCAGATCGAGTACAGCGAACAGGCCACCCTCGGCCTCTTGGGCGACGCCCTTTGGTCGATGAAGTGGTTCTTCAAGCACGGCGTCCTCGGCCTGCCTCGGCAGGCGGTCAATTCCGTGCTGCAGAACATGGGCGTCAGTTTCATGCTCGAGCTGTACTATCAGAAATGGCTCATCAGCCTGCTCGACCAATTGAATCAACAGGGCGTCCTCATCGGCTTCGTCGACCCGGAGTCCAAGGAAGACAA
>JBOFFD010000640.1:0-2118 GCA_051648425.1 Planctomycetia bacterium | reverse complement strand
TGCGATGCGACGGCCCGCGCACTTCGCGGATGCGGTCGAAGATGACGATCTTGTCGTTGATCGAGTAACCGATCAGCGTCAAGAGCGACGCCACCACGTTCAGATTGATCTTCATGTCGGAAATGAAGACCGCGTTGAGCGCGGGGAAGTTGGCGCCGAGGAACGACACGAGCGCCAACATGCCGACGGCGACCATGACGTCGTGCACCAAGGCCGCGATGCCGGCGACGCCGAACGACCACGAACCGAAGCGGAACCAGACGTAGATCAAGATGCCGAGCCATGACAGAAGGATGGCGGCGACGGCTTGGTTCTTCGTGTCGCCGGCGACCTGCGGGCCGAACTGGTTGAACTGGTCGAACTCCGGCGAGGCGGCCAAGTTCGTCTTCAGATCGGCGAGCATTTTCCCAAGGTCGCCGCGGGTGCCGAGCCGGTACTCGGGGTACTCCGGCCCGACGGCGCCCTGCCGGACGACCGCCTTGCCGACTGGCGCCAAACCGAACAACGCTTCCGGGTTCGGGAAGCCGGCGGCCCGCAACGACTCTTCCAGGTGCGCCCGCAGGAACGTCGCCGGCCGCGGTTCGTCCAGCTTGACCAGTACTTCCTTGCCGCCGAGGAACGGCGCCAAGTCCCCGGGCACGCCCGCGGTCTTAACCTCGGCCGGCTTCGCTTCCGCCGGTTTGGCTTCTTCGGGCTTCGCCTCTGCGGCCTTGGCGTCGGCCGGCTTCGCTTCTTCGGTCTTCGCGTCGGCCGGCTTGGTTTCGGCCGGTTTCGCAGCTTCGGCGACCGGCGCGGCGGCGATCACCGTCGGTTCGCCGACCACTTCAAAGCTCGGCAGGACGAGGTAGTCCTTGAACGCCGCCGCCAGTCGACGGCGGACCGACGAGGCGTCTACCGTTTCGGTCTTCGCGTCGGTCTGCGGAGCGGCCGTGTCGCGCTCGGTGGTGCGCACCACGAAACGGCGGCCGGGCGTCGGGTCGTCGCTGAGGCGCACTTCCTCGACGGAAACGTCGGTCAGCACGTCGCCGGCGATTCGGCGGACTTGGTCGGTGGACATCGCGGTTTTGAACCGCAGGCTGGCCATCGTGCCGCCGGTGAAGTCGATGTCGAAGTTCGCGGCGCCACGGGTGGCGAAGAGCGCGCCGCCGACCAGGATCATCGCCGCCGAGGCTGTGAGCCAACGGCCGGTGTATTTGAAGAAGTCGATGTTCGGGTGGGCCAGCCACTTGTGCATCTTCAGCGTGCGGACGAACCGGCGTTCGTCGAGGAAGTTGAAGATCACCCGCGTGACGCTAACCGCGCAGAAGATGCCGGTGGCGAGGCCGATGATGAGCGTGATCGCGAAGCCTTTGACCTGGTCGGTGCCGATGGCGTACAGCACCAGGGCGGTGATGACCGTGGTCAGGTTGCTGTCGAAGATCGTGGTCCAGGCTTTTTCATAGCCGGTGCGAAGGGCGGCCTTCAGCGTGCCGCCGTTTTCGAGTTCCTCGCGGATGCGCTCGAAGATCAGCACGTTCGCGTCGACCGACATGCCGACGGTCAGCACCAGGCCGGCCAAACCGGGCAGCGTCCACGTCGCTTTGAACAACACCAACAGGGCGATGGTGAAGAGCAGGTTCATCAGCAACGCGACGACCGCGACCATACCGGCGACGCGGTAGTAGTACACGATGAACGCCAATACCGAGGCGAGCGACAAAGCGATGCAGAAGAGGCCTGAATTGATGGTGTCGCGGCCGAGGGTGGGGCCGATCTGAAACTGAGTTTCCGGCTCTTTATTGAGAGCGTAGGGAAGTTGGCCGGCGGTCAAAATCTTCTTGAGGGCTTCAACTTCGACCTGAGTGAACGAACCGCTGATGACGCCGTTGCCGCTGATGCGTTCGTCGAGCGTTGGGGCCGAGCGCAGGCGGTTGTCCAGCACGACGCCGAGCATGTGTTTGTACCCGTCCGGCTCCTTCTGGTAGTCGGACGTCAGACGATAGAACTTGCTGGCGCCCTTGGCGTCGAACGAGAACGAAATGCCCGGCTTGCCCTGGTGGACGGTCGGCTCGACCCGCGTGAGGTAGCGGCCGGTGACGTCATAGGTGTCGACGACCAGCAGCACATAGTGGTTGCCGT
>JBOFFD010000639.1:0-14976 GCA_051648425.1 Planctomycetia bacterium | reverse complement strand
AGGTCGAGCGGCTGTTCGGCCGGCTGAAGCAGTGCCGGCGGATCGCCACCCGCTACGAGAAGACGAGCTGCAACTTCCTTGGCTTCCTCCACTTAGCGGGTTTGATGATCCTGCTGGCGTGATTGTCAACACAGCCTAGAAGTGAGACCTTTCGTTCCGACGTCGAAGAAGTCCGCGACGCAAAAACACTCAGTGCGAAGGAATCAACCGATGACGACCCTGCCCGACGTCGACGCCGTTCCGGACGCCCGCCCGCCGTCGACGGCGCTGTTCTTCGGCGGCGGTCTGTTCGGCCGGCTGGTCTGGCAGGAACTGCGGCCGTGGGCTTGGTTCCTCGGCCTGGCGGCGATGGTCGCGGCCGTCGTCGTCGGGAAGTCGCTGGTCGACGGCTTGGCCGGCGCGACCTACGAGAAAGACGTCGTCATCACGACGGTGCTTGCGGTTGGCGGTTGGGCGCTCTTTTGCGGCTTGGCGTCGTTCCGCGGCGAAGCGGTGAACGCCGGCTTCCGCCACCCGGCCGAGCGTGGTCTGTCGCCCACCTTGTTGCTGGCGGCGAAGCTGACCGTCTGGCTGCCGGCGATGCTTTTCGGGCTGGCCGTTTTCTGCGCGCTGCCGGCGTGGAAATCGACCGACCTGCTGTGGACCCCGTTCGTCAGGAACATGTTCGCGGTGGTCGTCTTCGTTGGGCTGTTCCTCATCGGAATGGGCTGGGCGGCGACGTTGCGGAATTCGTTGTTGGCGCTGGCCGCCGCGCTGCCTTTCGGCGTCGGCTACTACGCCGTGAACCTCCTGCTGGTCGAGTGCGACGTTCCGTGGTGGTGGTCGATCGCGCCGACGCCGCTCGTGTTCCTCGTCGGCGTGCGGCTGCAAGTCGGCCATTGGCTGCAAGACGCCGAGCGGGCGCGGTGGAGTTGGCGGCCGATCGCCTTTCTGGCGCCGACGCTGGCGCTCTTGGCCGTGGCGTCGCTCGTCCACCGGGCGACGGCCGTGCCCGCCGTGCCGTCGAGCGGCGCCGCCTACGCGCTGCTGTCGCGACCGCCCGCCGCCGAGGCCGTCGAAACCACCGAACTCTACCTTGAAGCGATCGCCGAGTATCAAAAGTTTGATACTTTCGCGCCGAACGACGAGCCGCCGGCCGAAGAAGCCGAAGACGCGGAGCCGGCCCAAGTTCCCGTCGACCCCGCCGACCGGCCCGAGCAAATGGCCGACTACCTCGCCGCCAACCAAGAGGTGATCGCACGGGTGACGGCGACGTCGCGGCGGCCGCGGTGCGCCTTTAGCGATCGCTCGACCGCGACGATCCATACGCCGCTCGTCGGCGTGCAGGAAATGCGCGAACTGACCCGCCTCTTGGCGGCCGACGCCCGCCGTCTGCAACAAGCCGGCGACCTGGCCGGCGCTGCCGAGCATTACCACACCATCTTTCGCATGGCCCGGCACGTCGCCGACGACGGCTGCCTCATCCAATGGCTCGTCGGCGATGCCATGGAACGCGTCGTCTTCGCGCAGCTTCCCGAATGGTCGTGGCACGACCGTCAAACGCCCGAGCTTCTCCACGCGATGGTCGTGTCGCTGGAGCAATCGGACGGGCTGCTCGACCTGTACCCGTCGGCGCTGCAATCCGACTGGCTTACGACTCGGCGGGTGATCGATCAAATCGGCGCGGTCATGATGACGCCGAACAACAGCGGCAATCTCATAGCCGGTATTCGCCAGTTCTTCCCCTGGGAGGAAGCCCGCGGCTTGCGGCTTACCGATCTGCTGTTCGCCCGCGATCTTCACCGCGCGCTGGCGGACGTCAACGCGATGGCGGCGACGCCCCCCGACCAACCGCCACTGCGACTGCCGCCGGGCCTGCCGCCGGGCGTCGACCTCAACGACGACGACGTGCGGCGATGGTTCCGAACCACGGGGCTGGTCGCCCTGATGTTCCCCGCGCTGGACAGCTTCCAAGTCACGGTGAAGCGGGCGACGATGCGCCGCCGGATGATGACCGCCTTCCTGGGGGTGCGCGAGTACCAACTCCGCCACGACGGCCGATTGCCGGAATCGCTGGAAGCGCTGGTCGGGGCGGAACTGGCCCGCCGGCCGATCGACCCGTGGGACGCCGACCAGGCGACGCTGCTCTACCCGCCCGCCGGCCTCGCCGCCGAGACCCGATTCGAGACTCCCGGCCGCACGACCCTGTACGAGGCGCTGGAACGGCTGGTCGACCTGCCGGCGGGAACGCGCTTCGTCGGCAGCATCGACAGCCCTTTTGAGCGCCAGCGCGACGACGACGAACGACGGACGATGGACGCGCTGCTGCCGCTGCTTCGTTCCGCCTACGACGCCGAAGACTAACCGCCGAACAGACAACCGGCCGCCGTCCTTCGTCGGGACGGATGGAAAACAGCAACCCAACGCGAAGGAGCCACCCAATGACGACCCTCCCCTACGTCGCCGCGCCGGATGCCCGCCCGCCGTCGGTGCGCTCGGCGACGCCGTTCGCCGTGTTGTTCTGGTGTCAGTGGCGGCGGCTGCGCGGCTTGGCCGCCGCCGCGGCGTTCGGGGCGGCGGCCTTCCCGGTCGTCGGCGTGGTCCTGGCCCTTTTCTCCGACGGCCGGCAGCCGATCGCGTGGCTGCGGTCGCCTCCCGAACTGCTCATTCCGACGGTGGTCGCCGCCGGGGCGGCGTTCTGCCTCTTCCTGTTCAACTTGGGCGCCCTGACGCTGTTCTTCGCCGGCGAGGTCGACGACGGCGCCGCCGCCTGGCAGCGCGAACGGGGCGTCCGCGGCGGCCCCTCGCTCGGCGCCAAGTTCGCGGCGCTGGCCGCCGGCAACGTAGCGGTCGCCGCGTTGGGCGCTCTTTTGTTCACGGCGGCGGCCGTCTTCCTGGGGTCGTGGTCCGACGCGCGGTTATTCGCGTGGGGCGCGGCCGCCGACGTCGCGGCGAACGCCGTGCTCTGTCTGGCCTGCTGCTACTTGGCCTCGGTCACCGCCAACGGCGTGTTCCCGGCCGTCGCGGCCACCGTCGGCGCCAGCGCGGCGGCGGTTTGGATCGGCGACCTGCTCGCGGTCGGCGTCCGCCGGTCGGCGTCGTTCCAAGAGCTGTTCCCGCCCGTGGATCGGCTCGGTGAAGCGACCGTCGACGGCGCGCTGGCGGTCGGCTTGGCACTGGCGGCGACCGCCGTCGCGGTCCGCTGGCCGGAGGTGCCGTGGCTGGAGGAAGGGTTCTGGCCGTGGGCGTGGCGGCGGTTCGTCGAAAACCCGGAATGGAGCGATCGTCCCCGCCGCTCACTCGCGGCGCCGTTCGGCGACGGCGTCTTCGGTCCGCCGTTCGGCCGACTGCTCTGGCAGGAGGTCGAACCGTGGCGGGCGTGGTTCGTCGTCGGCTCGGCGGTCGCGGCGGTCGCCGTCGTGAAGTCGTTCGTCGACCAAGCCCGCGGCTTTCCCGCCGATTCCTTCGCGGCCAGTTGGATGACGGCGGCGGTGGGCGTCTGGGCGCTGGCGTGCGGTTGGGCGTCGTTCCGCGGCGACGCGACCGACGCCGGCTACCGCCACGCCGCCGAGCACGGCCTGTCGCCGACCCTCTGGCTGGCGGCGAAGCTGACGGTCTGGCTGCCGGCGGCGCTCTTGGGGCTGCTGCCGTTCGCGGCGCTGCCGAGGTGGACGACGACCGACCTATTCTGGACGCCGGCCGTCGTCGACCAAGCCGCGGCCATCGGCGTCGTCGGCCTGTTCCTTCTCGGCGCGGGTACGGCGGCGGCGGTGCGAAATCCGTTGTCGGCGCTGGCCGTCGCGGTGACGGTCGGCGTCTTCTACGTCGGCGTCTTGGCGCTGCTCATCGAAGCCGACGTACCGCTCTGGTGGTCGGCCGGCCCGCTGCCGCTGTTGTTCCTGGCGGCGTTGCGATTGTATGTGGGGGCATGGCTGCGCGGCGACGACGGCCGAGCGCTGCGGTCGGCGCTCTTGTTCCTGACGCCGGCGCTGGCCCTTCTGGGCGTGGCGACGGTGGTGCATCGGGCGGTCGCGGTGCCGGCCGAGCCGGGGGCCGACGCCGTCTTCGCGGCGGTGTCGCGGCCGCCGTCCCCGGAAGCGTTTGAAACCGCCGACCTGTACCGGGCGGCCTTCGCCGAACTTAAGCCTTTCGAGACCTTCGCCCCCGGTTACGCGCCGCCCGATCCGGCGGCGGAAGCGAAACGGAAAGCCTGGGATGAGGCGAAAGAGGCGGCGTGGGCGGCGGCGCGGGCCGCCGGCGTCGTGCCGGAGAACCTTCGCGTCGTCGGCGTCGACACCGACGACTACTGGCTCGATCTCTCCGACCAGGAAGAGCGCTTCGTGTTGGCGAACCAAGAGGTCGTCGCCCTGACGCTGGCGGCCTCGCGTCGACCGAGTTGCGCCTTCGCCGATCGGTCCACCGTCGACTTCGGCACGTTGTTGGGTGGAGTGCAGGAACTGCGCGACTTGGCCCGGCTCGTCGCCGCCGACGCCCGCCGCCTGCAGCGGGCCGACGACCTCGTCGGCGCCGCCGACCGCTACAAGGCGCTGCTGCGTATGAGTCGGCATGTCGCCGAAGGCGGTGTGTCCATTCAGTTGCTGGTCGGCCAATCCTTCCAGTCGATGGCGCTGGGCGAGCTTTTCGACTGGGCGTGGCACGAACGCCAGACTCCCGAACTCCTCCACGCCATGATCGTCGAACTGGAAGCGTCCGACGGCCTCATCGATATGTACCTCGCCGCGGTGGAAACCGAATGGTTGTCGCAGCGGCGCTCCCTCGGCCAGGTCGACGATTTCGATTGGACGAAGAACGGCGCCGTGCTGCTTTCGGCCTATCGCCGGCTGGCCCCGTGGGAGGAAGTCCGCTGGCGGCGGTTGATCGACCAACGGTACTTTCACTTCTTCAATCGGACGGCCGCCGCGTTCCTCCGGCTTCGGTTGGCTGAAGAGGGAACGCCCCTCGAACCGTCGCCGGCTCCGGCGGGCGCCGCGCCGACCGCGGACGAGCTGGAACGTTGGCTTCGCAGCACCAGCTACGTCCGAATGGTCGAGCCGCGGTTCGACCTCTTCGAGCGGACGGTGAAGAACGGCTTGACGACCTGGCGGCTGACGACGGTGCTGCTCGCCTGCCGCGAGTACCAACTTCGCCACGCGGGTCGGCTGCCGGAGACGCTGGAGGATATGGTCGGCCGGGAGTTGGCGCGGCTGCCGATCGACCCGTGGTCGGTCGACGTGGCGGCCCCGGTGCTCTACCCGCCGGCCGGTCTTCCCGAAGAGACGCGGTTCTTTCTCCCCGGCGACTCGCCGTACTACACGCCGTTCGACCCCCGGGTTCCACTGCCGGCGGGCGCGCCGTACGTCGGCAGCCGCGGCAACCCCGACCCCGTGTCTCGCGGTAGTCACGACGCCCCCGGCCTACCGCGCACGTACCGCACCATGCTGCCCCTCGTCCGCCCCCCGGCCCCCGCCGCCCGGTCGGGCGTCCATCGTTGACTCTCGGCCAATCCGACCGCCGGACGAGAGAAAGCGTCATAGACTGACGCTTGGATCATCGTTGCGGGAGGATCGCCATGACCACCGTTCCCTACGCCGGGGAATCCCTCGAGCCGTCGGTCCGCCGTTGGACGGCGTCGCGGCCGTTCGTCTCTTTGTTCTGGTGCCAAGGAAAGCGACTGTTTCCGGCCGTGCCGCAGTCCGTCGTAGTCATGATCTTTGCGGCGGGGGTCGTCGCCTTCGGGGGCGATTTTTCCAAGTCGGACGCGCCGTTCCAACTGGTGATACCATGGGTGCTTGCGATCACCGGCCTCTTTTTCCTGCTGCTCTTCCTCTTCTTTCTGCCGGTTGCGCTGTTCGCCGCCGAAGTCGACGACGGCGGCGCCGTTTGGCAGCGCGAACGGGGTGTGGCCGGTTGGACGCCCCTGCTGGCGAAGCTGACGGCGGCCGCGGCCACGGCCGTAACACTCGCCGCCGTGACGACGTTGCTGTCCGGCGCGGCCGCGGGCGTCTTGGGGTCGTGGTCGCACCCCGATCTGTTTCGTTTCGGCCCGTTCCGCCTCGCGGGCGATCGACCCCTTGAGCATCGGACGATCGAAATCCACGTCATCTTGGAACTCCTGTTCGCGCCGGAAACTTTCGCGACGGCGTTCGCCTTCTGCTGTCTGGCGGCCGTCACCAGCGGCGGCTTCGCGTCGGCCGTGTTCTACACGGCGGTTTACGCCCTCCTTTTCGCCGTCCTGTTGCCATGGGGGCTGAGCGGCGTGGTCGATCCGTTGTTCGTTCAGGCGGGGCTGGCGGCGGCGGCGCTGATTCCGGCGGCGTTGACCGCCCTCCGTTGGCCGGAGACGCCGTGGCTGGAGGACGGCTTCTGGAGTTGGGCGCGACGACGTTGGATCGAACGGCGCGCCCGGCCACGGGCGGGCGCGCCCTCCATCGACGACGACGTACGCGGCGACCGCGGCCGTTCGATCGCCGTACGGGTCTTGGGCGACGGCCTTTTCGCCCGGTTGGTCTGGCGCGAGGTCTTCGCCGCGCGCTACCTGTTGGCGGTGGGGGCCGTCGGCTGGTCGCTCGTTCCTTTCCTGCTGGCGTCTCTCCAAACCGCCGCGGACCCTGCCGTCAAGCAAAGCTTCCGGTTGTTCCAACCCGACGACTGGATCGTTTTCGGGTTCTTAGGCGCGGCGAGCTTTTGGGCGTGCGTCTGCGGCGCGGCGGCGTTCGCCGAGGCCGAGGATGCGGTGGGCGACGGCGGCCCGCATTGGTCGCAGCGCGGATTGTCGCCGACGATGCTGTGGGCGGCGAAGCTGGCGGTCTGGCTGCCGGCCGCCTACTTCTCGGCGATCGCCTGGGCGTTCGCGCCGACGTGGTTCAAGGCGGACCTGATCTGGACGCCGTTCGTCACCAACGCCGTGTACACGCTCGGCGTCGCGGGATTGGTCGCGCTGGGTGGATCCGGCGGTCTACTGCCAAGACGGCCGAAGTTCGCCGCCTCGTCGCTGATCGCCATCGGGTCGGGCCTGACGTTCGGTCCATACTATCTCTTTGGCGTTGGACTGATCATTGAATGGGGCGCGCCGTGGTGGTGGACGGCCGCGTTGGCGCCGCTGCTGCTGGCCGCGCTGCGGCTGGACGTCGGCGCTTGGTTGCAAGGAAAGGAAGGTTGGGCGAGGTCGCGGCCGGCGATGCTGCTGCTGGCGCCCGGCCTGCTGGCGCTGGGCGGCGCCGCGGTCTACCACCGTGCGACCGCCGTGCCCGCGGTTCCTTCCGCCGCGGCGGCCTACGCCGCCTGGTCGACGCCCCCGTCGGCCGCCGCCGTTGAAACCGCCAACCTCTACCGCGACGCCGTCGCTCAGCATCGGACGTTCGATTCCTTTCACGTCCCCGTCGACGGCGAGAACGAGGCGCCGCCGGAGGAACCGCTCGCTCCCCGCGTCCTTGCCGCCCGGCGGGCGCAAGAGGCCGCCTATGTCGCCGCGAACCAGGAAGTCGTCGTGAAGACGTTGGCGGCGACGCGACGCCCGACCTGCGTTTTCATCGACCGCTCGACCGCCATGAAATGGGACGAACCGGTCGACGACGACGCGCTGCGCGACCTCGGTCGGCTGCTCGTCGCCGACGCCTTACGCCTGCAGCGCGCCGGCGACCTCGATGGGGCTGCCGAGCGGTACATGGCGATGTTCCGAATGGCTCGGCACGTCGCCGAGGGCCGGCCGCTCGACGGCTGGACCGCCGGTTGGGCGATCGACGCCGTCGCGCGGTCGCGGCTGTACGATTGGGCGTGGCGCGACGGGCAGACGCCGGAGCGCATCCACGCCATGACCGTCCTGCTGGAATCGTCCGACGGCCTGTTGGACATGGTCGTGCCGGCGCTTGAGACCGAGGGTTTGATCGACCGGCGGAAGTTCACCACCGACGTGCCGCCGCCGGAGACGGTTCGCCGGTTGGTCGATCAGCTTCGCGGCTACCTCCGCCTTTTTCCCTGGGTAGGCCAGCGGTGGCATCGACTGCACGACCAACTGGCGGCCCGCCGGCTGGCGGCGGCGCTGACCGACGTTCGGCGACTGGCCGCCGCCGTCCCGGCCCCGGACCGCTCGCTGCTGCACCTGCCGCCCGACGCGCCGCCCTCGGTCGGCCCGACCGCGACCGACGTCGAACGGTGGCGGCGGACGACGATGTACTTCCGCCTCTGGCCGTTCTTCGACGACGACGACGACGACGAGCGCGTTCGCCGGGACGTACTCTGGTACGTTTCGGCGCGGCGGCTGCTGACGGCGTTTCTGGGCGTGCGCGAGTACCAACTGCGGAACGGCGGGCGGTCGCCCGCGACGCTGGAGGAACTGGTCGGCCGAGAGCTTGCCCGGCGCCCGGTCGACCCGTGGTCGGAAAGCGGGGCGACCCTGCTCTACCCGGCCGCCGGCTTGGCCGAACCGACGACGCTGTCCCTCGCCGGCGAATCGGGGCTGTACTGCGCCGCCAACTACGCCGAACTTCCCATCGGTACTCCATTCATCGGTGTCGCCCCGCCGCCGATGAACGCAACCTTCGACGTCCCCGGCAAACCACGGACCTTCCGCACCGTGGCGCCGACGATCAAAGTCGAACCCAAAGAGGAAAAGCAATGACCGCCGAGACGCCGCCGCAGCGCCGGCGGGCGTTGCTTCGGATGCTGGCGGTGAGCGGCCCGCCGGCGGTGGCGGCGGCGGTCGCGGGCTGGTACTTGTTGCCGTGGGAACCGCCGCCGGACCTGTTGTGGACCCCCGCGACCTCGACCCTCGTTTGGGGGCTGGGGACGGTCGGCGCCTTCGCCCTCGGCGTGCTCACCGCCGCCGCCACGCCGCGCACGTTGGTCGCCGTCTGGACCGCGACGCTGTTGGGCGCGGTCTACGTCGGCGTCTTGTGGCTGCTGGTCGAGACCGACGTCCCCCTCTGGTGGTCGGCCGGCCCGCTGCCGGTCCTGTTTCTGGCGGCGGCGCGGCGCTACGACGGCGCGTCGCCGGCCGATGGTTCGACGTGGCGGTCTTGGTGGCGGACCTCCCGCCCGGCGGTGCTCTTTCTAACGCCGTGGCTGCTGTCGCTGGGGACGGCGGCGCTCGTTTACCGCGCGACGGCGATCCCGGTGGTTCCGCTGGCGGCAGCCGTCGAGGCCGCCCTTTCGGTCGCGCCGTCGGCCGAGGCCGTTGAGACCGCCGACCTCTACCACGCCGCTTGCGCCAAACACCGATCGTTCCTCTCGTTCCAGCCGAACAGCGAGCCGCCGGCCGACCCCGCAGAGCGCGCGGCGGAGATAGCGGAATACCTCGCCGCGAACCAAGAGGTCGTCGAGCTGACGTTGGCGGCCTCGCGCCGGCCAACCTGCGCCTTTTTCGATCGCGCGACCGTCGATCTGGCTGTGACGAGGAGCAGCAACACCTGTGTCGACATGTACGATCTTCTGCATGCATTGCTGCCGGCCCACGCCCTTCGACTGGAAAACGCCGGCGATCTCGCCGGGGCCGCCGAACGGTACTCGGCGATCCTTCGCGGCGGCCGACACTACGCCCCCGTCCGCGCCCTCGTCGACGAAGGATGGGGCGGCATCGACTTCGAGTATGATTCGCTCGTCTTGGAACGGCTGGTCGAATGGGCCTGGCGCGAGGAACAGACGCCAGAACTCGTCCACGCCATGATCGTCGAGCTGGAATCGGCGGGCGGTCTGTACGAACGGTCCATCGCCACCCTCGAAACCGAATGGCGTGTACTGCGACGGTGGACTCCCTTTAGCCCTTGGCCGTTTCGCAATGCCCCTGCCAACCGTTGGCGGCAATCCTTCCTGCGTCTGCCGTTGTGGGAAGACTTCCGCTGGCGGCGATACTTTGATTTGGCAGTCGCGGATCGAATCGACCGGTCGCTGCGGGAATGGCGGCGGTGGGAGCCGGAAACGCCGATCCCCGACCGGCCGCGACTGACGGCGCCGCCGGGGCGCGCCCTCGTCGCGGAAGACTTCGAGCGTTGGATGCGGACGACGCCGAGCGTGGTTTACTATCGGTGGATGATGGATCGTCGGGATTCGAGCGCGAAGTTTTCATTGGCCCGCCGACGCGTCGCCATCGCCTTTTTGGGCGTGCGCGAGTACCAACTGCGCCACGGCCGGCTTCCCGCGACGTTGGAGGAATTGGTCGGCCGGGAATTGTCGCGGCCGCCGATCGACCCCTGGGGCGACGGCGACGACCTCGTCTTGTATCCGCCGGCCGGCCTGCCGACGGCGACCTCGTTCCTCCTCCCCGACGACAGTCGCCTGTGCGACACCCCCGAGCGGATCGTCGTTCTGCCCGCCGGTGCCCGGTACATCGCCGCCCGAGACACCGCCAAGTACTTTGAATCCCGGCCACCGCACGTCGACTACCCGTTGAGTTGCGTAATCCTGATGCCGATTGACCGTGTCGCCGTCGGCGACTGACTCTTCCCGGCGTCGAACGGTTTCGTCGTAGAAAGAGTCATCGGGGTCGACCTCGTGATCTGAAGGTGGCGCCACATCCCCGGTAGAGAGGAAAAGCGATGACCGCCGAGACGCCGCCCGCAACCGAGGTTGTCAACGCCCCGCCGCCCGCTCCGTCGTCGTGGTGGGCGGTGCTTCGCGTGCCGTTGGCGGGCGGGGCGCCGGCGGTCGCGGCGGGGGCGCGGGCTGGTACTTGTTGCCGTGGGAACCGCCGCCGGACCTGTTGTGGACCCCCGCGACCTCGACCCTCGTTTGGGGGCTGGGGACGGTCGGCGCCTTCACCCTCGGCGTGCTCACCGCCGCCGCCACGCCGCGCCCGTTGGTCGCCGTCTGGACCGCGACGCTGTTGGGCGCGGTCTACGTCGGCGTCTTGTGGCTGCTGGTCGAGACCGACGTCCCCCTCTGGTGGTCGGCCGGTCCGCTGCCGGTGCTGTTCCTGGCGGCGGCGCGGCGCTACGACGGCGCGCCGCCGGCCGATGGTTCGACGCGGCGGTCTTGGTGGCGGACCACCCGCCCGGCGGTGCTCTTTCTAACGCCGTGGCTGCTGGCGCTGGGGACGGCGGCGATCGTCCACCGCGCGACGGCGATCCCGGCGGTGCCTTCGGCGGCGGCCGTCGAAGCGGAGTTGTCGGTCGCGCCGTCGGCCGAGGCGATCGAAACCGCCGACCAGTACCGCATCGCTTTCGGCAAACATCGGCCGTTCGATTTGTTCGAGCCGAAGAAGCCGTCGCCGCCCGATCCCGCCGACATTCCGCCCGAACTGGTCGACGAACTGACGGCCGATCCCGACAAAATGCTGGCCCACATGGAAGCGCTGACGGCCGCCCAGTTCGCGGAACCAACGCCCGCCGCCCGCGCCGCGCAGACGGCGGAATACCTCGCCGCGAACCAAGAGGCGGTCGCACTCACGTTGGCGGCGTCGCGCCGGCCGACCTGCTCGTTCCTTGACCGTTCGACCGTCACGATGGACGCCGTCGTCAGGAGCGACGCCCTGATGGGCATGGCCGGCCTGCTGCGACGACTGCTGCCGACCGACGCCCTTCGCCTGGAGAAGGCCGGCGATCTCGCCGGCGCCGCCGAACGGTACACGACGATCCTTCGCGGCGGCCGACACTACGCCCACGAGGGCCCGCTCATCCACTATCTGTTCGGCCTCGCTTGTGAATCGCTGGTGTTGGACCGACTGCTCGAATGGGCGTGGCGCGACGGCCAGACGCCGGAACTCGTCCACGCCATGATCGGCGAACTGGAGTCGGCGGGCGGCCTTTACGAACGGTACATCGCGGCCCTTGAAACCGAATGGCTTCTTCAGCGACGGTTGACCCCCGTCGACGTGTCGCGGCTTCTCGAGGGGCCGAGCTTCGACGAGCGGCGGCGCTCCTTCCAACTCCTGCTTTTGTGGGAGGACGCCCGCTGGCGACGGATCGTCGATTTGGCCGTCGCCGACGAAATCGACCAAGCGTTGCGCGCCGGGCGACGGTGGGAACCGGAAACGCCGATCGCCGACCGATTGCGATTGACGCCGCCGTCGGGTTACACTCTCAACGAGGAAGACGTCGATCGTTGGAAGCGGACGACCCCGCTCGTCGCCGAGTATGGAGACGCGATCGCCAGCACGCGCCAGGCGACGATCCGCGCCCTGGCCCGCCGACGGCTCGCGCTCGCCTTTTTGGCCGTGCGCGAGTATCAACTGCGCCACGGCCGACCGCCCGCCACGCTGGAGGAACTGGTCGGCAAGGAACTGGCCCGGCCGCCGATCGACCCCTGGGGCGACGGCGCCGCCCTCGTTTTGTACCCGCCGGCCGGCCTGCCGACGGCGACCTCGTTCCGCCTCCCCGACGACAGTCCCCTGTACGACGCCCCCGAACGGATCGTCGTGCTGCCCGCCGGCGCCCGGTACGTCGCCACCCGCCCGCCGATCCTCGACCCGCAACAGGCCCCGCCGATCCCCGGCGACCCTCTGACCACTGAAGACCTGCTGCCGATCGACCGCCCGTCGCACGAAGCAAAACTTCCGCGTTAGCCGCCGCTTTCCGCAGCGGCGCGTCCGATTTCTTCGTCGTTGACGCCATCGACGTCGAAAGGACGCGCCGCTGCGGAAAGCGGCGGCTAACGAAGACGCCCCGGTTTGGACCGTTGGGTGGGCGAAAACCCGCGCCGTTGAACCCGGTCGGTCGGAGTCCTACCATCCGTGCGTCGCTCGCGGCGGGTGCGAAACCTGCTTCGCGGGGCGGCGGCGATCGTGAGGGAGGGTCGGCATGGCGTTGCAATGGTCCGACGTCGACGAAATCGGCTTCCAGCTTTTCGAGCGGTTCCCCGACCTCGACCCGCTCACCGTCCGCTTCACCGATCTGCACCGCTGGGTGCTGGAACTCGACGAGTTCGAGGGCGACCCCGCCAAGAGCAACGAGAAGATCCTGGAAGCCATTCAGATGGCCTGGTACGAAGAATGGAAGGACGCCTCGTGAGCAGCGCCGCCCCCCCGTTGGACGCCGCCCCTGGCGTCGACTTCGCCGACCCCGCGCTGCGGTTCGAGATCGACCGGCGGGCGCTGTCGGCCCGGTCGGCCGCCCTGGAAGCAGGCCGGCTGACGTTCGATTACTACACCCGCGGCGTGCCGGCCGAACTGAAGGCCGACCTCACTCCCGTCACCGCCGCCGACCGCGACGCCGAAACGCTCATCCGCAAGCGCTTCGGCGAACGGTTCCCCGGCGACGCCTTCCTTGGCGAAGAACACGGCGAAGACCCCGGGACGACCGGCTTCCGTTGGATCATCGACCCGATCGACGCCACGCTGAACTTCGTCCGCGGCATTCCGCTCTTCGGCACGCTCATCGGCCTTGAGTACCGCGGCCGCACCGTCGCCGGCGTCTGCTACGTCCCCGGCCTGGGCGACCTCTACCACGCCGTCCGCGGCGGCGGCGCCTTCAAGAACGATCGCCCCATCCGCGTCTCCACCATCGATTCGCTCGACCGCTCGCAGATCATCTACACCGGCATCGAACGCTACGCCCGCATCGGCAAGCTGAACGCCCTAGTCGATTTGGCGACGAAGGCCCACCGCACCCGCGGCTTCGGCGATTTTTACGGTTATCTGCTCGTTGCCGAGGGCGCCGCCGAGCTGTTCTTCGAGCCGAAGGTCAGCCCCTGGGATATCGCCGCCTTGAAGCCGATCGTCGAAGAAGCCGGCGGCGTCTTCACCGACCTGGAAGGGACCGACACCATCTACGGCGTCGGCACGATGCTGGGGAACCCGGCGCTGCACGCGGTCGCCCTGGAACGGTTTCGGCGGGCGGACTGACGCCCATGCGGCCGACGGCGGTCCTTTGCCTGCAACCGCTGCCCACCGCCGTCTTCGAGCAGGCGGTGGCCGAGCTGCCCGACGTGCGCTGGCACGGCGGCTGGGCCGGTCCGGCGCGGGCGGCGGGCCTGCCGTTGGCCGACGTGCTGTACGGCCGACCCCTCCCCGAATGGATCGCCGCCGCCGACCGTCTGCAATGGATGCACGACCCCACCGACGCCGCGCCGCCGGCCGTCCGTCACGCCGCCGCCGCCCGCGGCGCGATCCTTACCGACTCGGCCGTCGTCTACGGCCCCACCGTGGCGGAACACGTCTTGGCGCTGATGCTGGCGCTGGCCCGCCGACTCGATGCGTCGATCCGTTGTCAGCCGCCGTTCGAGCCGGCCGGCTCTTGGATTTCGCCGGCCTGTCCACGCATCGCCGACCTGTCGGGGGCGACCGTCGGCGTCGTCGGCCTGGGCAACGTCGGTCGGGCGGTCGCCCGCTTGTGCAAGGCGTTCGGCATGCACGTTTCCGGCTGCCGCCGTTCGCCCAAGCCGACGCCGTGGGTCGATCGGCCGTACGGCGTCGACGAGCTTGGCGAGATGGCCGCCGCCGTCGACTGGCTGGTGGTCGCCGTCCCCGGCGGACCGGCGACCGACGGCCTCATCTCCGGGGCCGTACTGGCGCGCCTGAAGCCGTCGGCCCGGCTGGTGAACGTCGCGCGCGGGGCGGTGGTGGACGAAGCGGCCCTTGTCACGTTGTTGCGGACGGGCGGCTTGGCCGGCGCCGGTGTGGACACGTTCGGCGTCGAACCGCCGCCGGCGGACCATCCGCTGTGGCGGCTGCCGAACGTGATCTGCACGACGCACGTCGCCGGCGTCCCCGCCGCCGCCTCGAACGCCGCCGCCGAACTCTTCCTGCGCAACCTCCACGCTTGGACCGCCGGCGCCCCACTGACGGGGGTGGTTGATTGGGCCGCCTCTTGAAAACCGGTTTTCGTCGTTTAGAATACCTTGCTGGCGTTGGGAAATCCGTTGGGGCGATGGCTCCGCGGGTGGACGACGTCGGTTCCTTGGTCCCCAGAGGCGACTTTTCGAAGTCGACGTTGGGGGCGTAAAGGTTTCGACCGGGTGTGTGTAGGTTCAGGTTGCGTGCCGAGGACGTCGGTGGGCCTCGTAAAAAAACCGGCAAACAATAAGTGCTGAAACCCAGTACGCTCTGGCTGCCTAACTAGCAACCACGAT